>JASEEW010000128.1 GCA_030019485.1 Thermoplasmatales archaeon
ACATCCGACAGAAAAATCCAAAAGGATTTTTCTTAGGATATGAGGAATTGTCTGTGACAATTCCGAAATATTTTTCTTTTTCTTTAGAAAAAGAAAAATGCTGGGCGAGAGATGTCAGGCTAGACCGGGGTGCTTGGCGTACCCTGTAACCTGCAATATCGTCAACAGCAGGGGCTGAAGTTCAGGGGCGGCGCCCTTGATTTGTGGTTCTGAGCCAGATGCCGACTATGAGATTTCGTCCCTCGGGATTGGGGGCGACATTTAAGTACAACCGGAGGGTTGCACACTTGTCTTTGCCAAGGGAAACAGGTCAGGTCCGGAAGGAAGCAGCCCTACCTTGGACTACCGATGCTCGCGGGGTCGCGGAATTGAGAAAGCATTTGGATAATCAGCCCCAGGTCAGACGTCCACCCTGAATGTGTCTGACATCCGCTAAATTTTACGGAATTCACAGGGTGAATTCCTAAAATCTTACGGAATTTTCAGAGAAAATTCCTAAGATGTTAGGAAAAGGGTCTCACACTTTTCCGTAACATGTTAGGAAAAACGTAAACGGTTTTCCGTAATAACAAAGGTGATTTGATGACAGGAAAAGGAATAGGTTTCGGAAAGGTGATTCTGTTCAATGAGCATTTCGTTGTATATGGCATACCAGCGATTGCCTCTGCAATTGGCATGAAAACCGTTGCATCTATTGAACAGGCTGAAAAACTAACCATGGTTGATAATAGAAAGGAAACACCTGGATACAAGAAAGAAAAGCTGGAGCAGCAGAAAGATTCATTAAAAAGGATAATTGATGCTGCTGGTGTTGATACCAAAAATATAAAGATTCTGCTTGAAGGTGATTTGGTTGCGTCAAGTGGCATTGGGGCATCAGCCGCATCCTGTGTTGCGATTGCAAGAGCCCTGTCAGACTGCTTCAATTTAGGGTTTTCTGATGAAAAAATAAATGGGATAGCATACGAGGGAGAGAAAGGTTATCATGGAACACCATCAGGTATTGATAATACGGTGGCAACATATGGTGGTCTTGTGTGGTTCAAAAAAGACAAAACAAACATTATTGAAAGATTGAAACTGCAAAAACCGGTGGAGATAGTTATAGGAAATACTGGGATTGTTGCAGATACAAGCAGGGTTGTAGCAGGTGTCAGGGAGAGAAAAAATAAAAATCCTGAAAAATATAATAAGATTTTCAATGAGGCTGAAAAACTTGCTTATGATGCAAGGAAAGCTTTAGGAGCATTTGATCTGAAAACTGTGGGCACATTAATGAATGAAAATCATAGACTGCTGCAGGAAATAGGTGTTTCATGCAAAGAACTTGATTTCCTTGTTAATCTGGCAAGGGATAACGGCGCGTATGGTGCGAAACTCACTGGTGGCGGAGCAGGTGGGAATATGATTGCATTAACCCCCAGGAAAGAGTTACAGGAAGGGGTTGCGTCTGCTATGGAAAAGGAAGGGTTTAAGGTAATTAGAACAACGATAGGGTGAGAGAATATGAGAGAACTTATTGAGGTCTTGGATGAAAAGGGGCTTTTGATAAGGGTCAAGAAACCCGTGGATGTAAAATATGAGACAGCGACAATAATGAAAATGCTGGATGGGGAGCCAATTTTGTTTGAAAAGGTTAAAGGTTTCTCCATGCCTGTTGTTGCAAATGTTTGTTCCACAAGGGAATTGATTGCATTAGGGCTCGGTGTAAAAAAGAATGAAATCATAAGCAATCTGGCAGATGCTATTGACAATCCAAAAGAGCCGGAAACGATTAAAGCAAAGGATTATGAGGAAATCATTCCTGATCTAACAAAAATTCCTATCTTAACATATTATCCATCCGACGGCGGTCCATATATTGCATCAGGTGTTATCATAGCAAATGACAAGGAACTTGGGCTTAACGCATCATACCATAGGATGATGGTTATAGGAAAAGACAGGATTGTTATGAGAATACTCCCGCGTCATTTCAACACGTTTCTTGAAAGGGGAAACAAATGGTTCGCTATCTGCATAGGAAACCCTATGTCCGTGATGGTTGCTGCGGCTGTTTCTGCAGAGATTGGGAAATCTGAGATTGGTATTGCAAATGCTTTGAAGGAAACAAATCTGATTGAAGTTGGTGGGCATAAGGTACCGGAAGCGGAGATAGTTATGATTGCAGAAATTACAAATGAAATGCATGATGAAGGGCCTTTCCTTGACTTGACAGAGACACCAGATATTGTTAGAAAACAGAGGGTGGCGAAGATAAAGAAAATCTTTACAAAAAAGGATCCTGTCTTTCATGCGCTTCTGCCAGGTGGATTGGAGCATAAAATACTCATGGGTATGCCCAGGGAGCCGACAATATTCAGGGAGGTAAGCAAGGTTTGCGAATGCAAAGACGTTCTTATCACACCAGGGGGATGCTCCTGGCTCCATGCCGCGGTAAGCATAAAAAAGAAAAAATCGGATGATGGTAGAAAGGCGATAGAGGCAGCATTCAGAGGGCATAAATCAATGAAGCATGTATGGGTTGTTGATGATGACATAAACATACACAACCCAGACGAAATAGAATGGGCCATGGCAACAAGATTTCAGGGCGATAAGGATATGATAGTAATGCAAAAGCAGAAAGGCTCATCGCTTGACCCTTCATCAAACCTTGAAACAGGGGAAACAACGAAAATTGGTTTTGATTTGACAATACCATCTGACAGGAATCCAAAGGATTTCAAAAAACTGCCGTTGCCGATGAAGTTGAGGGTTGAGGATTATGTGGAATGAAGAAAAATGAAAGAAGTAAAATTCACAGGAAGTGTTTTCCTAATTATCATAATGATTTTGAGTGTTCTGGGCAGCGCAGTAAGTGTTGAGGTCGAAGCTGAGCCTGTTGCTAAAAGTCCTGCAAATGGGCTTACGCAGCATGAGCCGATTTATATAGATGGGGATGATGATTTTACATCTGCAAATGGTGTGACCTCCGGATCAGGCACCGCAAGCGACCCGTACATCATAGAAAATTGGGATATAAATGCGAGTAGCGCGGTCGGGATAGAAATTAGAAATGCAGATGCGCATTTTATCATTAGGCATTGTGAGATTCATGACGGAATAAACAATTATAATGGTGGTATTAATCTTTGGAATGCTTCTCATGGGATTATTGATAGTATAACCTCATATCGCAACCATTGCGGCGTTTTTGTAGGGAAAGTTTCAAATAATAAAATTAGCAACTCCATCACATATAACAACACATGGGGTATTTTTGTTGGTGGCTCCCAAAATATTGAAGTTAGTAAAAGTGTAGTGCATGATAACGTTCAGTATGGCTTATACTTTGAAAAATCTTCAGATGGAGAAGTACATTACTGTAACATTTACGACAATGTGGAGTACGGTATTTATAATTATGACATCGAGCCTAAATATCTCGTTGACGCGATCAACTGTTGGTGGGGCTCTTCAAGCGGTCCAAGTGGCAAGGGCCCCGGAAATGGGGATGCTGTGAGTAGCAATGTGCGGTATATCCCATGGTTAACGGAGTCTGTTGAGGAGGCAGGATGGCAGATCCATGAGAATATAATACCAACTGTAGCGATAAATTCTCCGAACAGTGGCGAGATTGTCAGCGACACAATATCTATTTCGGGCACTGCTTCGGATTCAGATGGTACGGTTCAAAAAGTTCAGGTAAAGATAGATGGTAGCAACTGGGCAGATGCTTCCGGCACAACTTCCTGGTCATATTCTTGGGATACAACAACAGTCTCTGAAGGCAATCATACAATCTACGCAAGAAGTTATGACGGCGAAGATTACTCAACTATTGTTTCTGTCACAGTTACTGTTAGTCAGGTTAGCCAAGCATTAGATACAGATGGAGACGGCATGCCTGACACTTGGGAAAATATGTACGGATTGAATCCTAAGGATGCTGGTGATGCAACTCTTGATGCTGATGGGGATGGCTATACAAATCTTCAAGAATACCAGAAAGGCACAGACCCAACAGATGCCACAAGTTATCCGATAGAGAAGGAAGAAATGCCAAAGTTAGGAACAACCAATATCATTTTGATTGTTGGCATAATCGCTGCAGTAATAATTGTAGTCGCAGTAATTTTAGGAAGAAGAAAAATCTCAAAACCAGAGATTGAAAAACCAATACAAAAGGCTGGAGCACCTGCTCCAGAAGTGCCTGTCCCTCTGCTCCCTGTTTATTGTCCTAATTGCAAAACAACCTTTCAAGTTGAATCTAAAAAAAGACCTTTTAAAACTAAATGTCCCAACTGTGGAACAGAGGGTATGATCAGATGATGCATATCAAAGGTTTTTGCTCATCCTATAAGCACCCTTTCCTATCCCATAATAATCTTTAATCAACCCATCAATCTTATACCTCTTTGACAGATAAAAATTTACTGCATCCATATTTTCTTTTGCAACCTCTAATGTTATGTTTTTCATTTTTAGTTTTTTTGCTTTTTCCTCCGCACTATTTAGCAATTTTTCTCCTATTCCTTTTTTCCTGTGTGCTGGATGAACGGCAAGCGAGATAATTCTTGCAGTGTTTTTATGAAAAGATGCTATAATATACCCAGCAATTTTTTTATTTTCCTCAAAAACTGCTGAATAGTTATTCTGATTTTCTAAAAGATAAAGGATGAATTCCTCGCTGTATCTTTCCTTTTTGAAGCAGAGCTTCTCAATCCTGCATATTTCATCCAAATCCTGAATTGTAGCGGTTCTTATCATAATAATTTCATTTTAGGTTATCACAGTCCTGATAGAAATTCTTTCCGTTTTAGGTGATGTTTTTCCTTCTTTTTTGGCAATTTCCATGAGAATTTTATAATGTTCCTCAAGGCCCTTTTTTAAGATTTGCTACAGCTTCAGCCCGGGTCTTTCCCTGGTCTGCTACATCGGTTATCAAATCTGTTGCAACATAATATTTTCCTTCTTTATTGGATGGAAAGTATAACTTTCTATTCACTCGAAAACTTTTCTTTAACC
>JASEEW010000129.1 GCA_030019485.1 Thermoplasmatales archaeon
AAAAGATATATTAGTTCATTGGAGGCAATTCATCCCAGCCCTAAAAGGTCTGGGATTTCTTGCTTAAGGGGTGTTAAGGATTTTGATTTTATGTTCTCTTTATCTTTTTAGTTTGGGGAAGTTTTCCAGTATCCTGCATATAGAACACAGTCGCAAGAGCTCCAAAGAAAACTGTTGCACCTATCAAAACATACAGCGGCCACAAAGGTATTGGCTCCCTGACTGTGAAAGATGTTTCAGGGATTATTCCTGAACAGCCTGATGGGAGATGTGTTTCATTAAGCTGGTAATTCATCAGCTCCTCATCAGAGAAGTATCCTATGGATTCCATCATGTATGGGATATTATCAAGCTTAAATTCTATTTTCATTCTAACAAGGTATGTTCCCTGTGCTGTTCCTTTTGATGCTGAAATTTGTAGTGATATTTGAAGGCTGTCCCCTGCATTTATACATTCGTTGTATCTAATGATTTTTTGAGCATTGTTTTCAAACACTGGCGGGCTTGATATTTCATTTATGTTTTTTGATTCTTCCTCAGTAACATATTTGTATATCTCAACTGTCAGGTAAACGTTTTCCATTGCTGCATCATAATTGTTTTCCACTGTAAAAGTTAGTTTGCCTGACTCACCGGGTTTTATGGTTGGCGTGTGAAAGCTGCTGAAATCAGCATTGCCAGCAACAGATGAGGACAGCAGTGAAAACATTGCTATTCCGAGCAGGATGATTCTAAATCTCATGACTTTCACCTTTTTCTTCTGAGCAGTATGATTACTATTATCGCAAAAACACACAAAATCATGACCGCATAAATCACAGGTGCTGAGGGCCATGCCTCCACTTTTCTTTCCTCCACAGACAGCATTTGGTTTGCAACTGAGTTTGTTTCATCGGACTCATCTATTCTGTTTCCAGGGTCGACAAAAGCTGAAACAACATGCTCACCTTTTACTGCTTTCCATTCAAAACCCAGAATCTTATATTCACCTGATTTTAGCAAACAAATATTTTCTTCACCAACCACAATGCTGTCAACAGTAAACAAAACATTAACATCATATGCATCCTGATTTCCTTTGTTTGAAATATTCACAGAGAAAACAATCCTGTCGCCCTCCTTTGGATTAGAAACAGAAACAATAATCTCTCCTATTGCAAGGTCAGGTTTTTTCTCAGACAGCCATCCCAGAACAGTTTCTGCAATTTCGTTTTTGTCACTTTCATCCTGAATAAACGAAAAATCAAATGCAAAGAAAACAACCCTGTAAACACCTGAATACGCCAAAGCAGAATAGTTATTTTTACCATAAAATATTCCAAATGAATCATTGTCCGGCATAAGAGAATCTCCAAAATCCTCAGACGAAGAATTTGTGGCATAAACAGACTCAGGGAAAACAGGACTCATTCCAACCATGGGGTTGGGGATGCCTGCATCTTGCTCAGCAGAATAGACATGCAGATATTTTTTCACAAAACTACTATTATATATATCACATAATATATCCTGCCCTATGAGCCAAAGAGCACCACCATTTTCAAGATAAACAGATATATTCTCCTGATCAGGCACAGTTAACGTGTTTTCCCATTCCTTACCCGTGTTCCACACCACAAGCTCATATTTTTCCATCAGAGTCGCATCAGGACCATTTGAATCAACATTGAAAACATCATAATAATAGAATGTAGAACTCAAAATATTTTCAAAACTGCTTTCACAGTCATTTACAAGGAGCACTGAGCATGGTAAGGAAACCCTTGCAGCAAGCATAACAGAATCAGTTACCCCATTCTGTGATTTCCCATAAAAACTAATAACATAATCGCCCATCCCTGCGTTAGGCGGACAGGTAACCGTTAATGTCACATTTTTTGTTTCCTTACCACCAAGGGTTATGCTTTCGTTAAAGGATGCCTCCCAGCGCAAAGGAACAGAAACCATAAAGTTAATTGCGTTCTCATAATCGTAATTGTTTGTTACGCTGATAATATAATCTGTTGACCACCCGGGTGCCATCATAGAAACATTGTTGACACAGGCAAGCATTTTTTCACCTTCAAGGAACCATGCGACAACCCTGCTAGCAATCTCATCTCTGTTTTCCTTGTTTTGAATGCATGAGAAATCAAATGCAAAGAAAGCAACCTGATAGACACCTGAGTATCTGATGGCAGAGTAATTGTTTTTTCCGTAAAATATCCCGGAAGAGTCGTTGTCAGGTGTAAGGGAATCCGCAAACCAGTTTTCTGTTAGAGGAAAATCAATTTTGTCACCAATGGGGTCGCCTGACACACCTTTGAGTGCGCCACCAACGCCCACATCCTGCTTGCAGTCTGCTACATGCAAATAGTTAACTGCGAAATCATTCAACCCTGTTTCATGCAAAACATCCTGACCAATCAGCCAAAGACTTCCACTGTTGTCAAGGTAGTTTGAAAGTTCCTGCTGCTCGGAGAAACTAATCGTATCAAACCATTTTTTACCACAGTACCAGATTACAAGGTCATAATCGGACAAAAAAAGCCTGGAAAGATTCGCTATGTCATAATAATAGAATGTGTTATTAATCGCATCCCTGAAAATTTCTGATGTCTCCTTTTCCACAAGCAGTATTTTTGCTGGTTTCACAACCCTTGCAGTAATATTAATTGAAACATTTTTGTTAAAAAATGCTGCTGTGATGTTAACAGGATAGTTTCCGACTGTGAGATTGAATGGGGGCCTAACAAGCAGACTTATGTTTTTACTCTCACCCTTGGAAAGAAAAACAGATTCAGTGATGTTTGCGGGTAAATCAGAAGAAACACTCAGGTTCACACACCCTTCTTTTTCACCAATGTTTTTTACTTCTATTGATGCTTCAGCATGCCCGCCCACTGGCACAACAATAGTTTTCTCTCTGGCACTCATTTCAATGTCAAAATATTCTTTTACTATCACAGTAACAGTTATCCCATAAACAGGGTTGTTATGCTCAGAAATTCCTGTTACACCAATACTGTAACTTCCAGGTTCTACATCTGAAAGTGCAACAACAGTGAGATAGCTAATATTTGATTCAGATGCATTCAACGATATTTTGTCTGATGAAAAATATGTTAGCAAAAAACCGCATTCATTATCTAATCTCATCTCAATTGTGTCATCACTGCTTCCTTTATTTGTCACACTGATTTCATACACTGTTGCATTACTGGGTGTAACACCTAGAATTATGGTATGCACATCATCAGAACAATTCAAAACTATATTATCTCCCTTTTCTGCATTCGTGTGCATCTGAAAAACTGGGAGAAACATGCATGATATAATAAGTAATGCCAATGTTTTCATTATTTTTGATTCCATAAAGTGTAAATGGACGAGTTGGTATAAAAGGTTTATCGGTCTATTTTTTTCTGGCGCTTATAATAGATACCAACAATGCCGAGCATCACTACTACACCTGCCACTATGACCCAATACTGTAGATTATCATTTATTTCACTTTCCTTCTCAACATTTATCTCATACCGATGTCCTTTCACACCGGTAAATTCAAAATAGTTTGCGTCATATTTTCCAATAACATTGTTTGTAGTTGCATCCAAAACAACAATCTTTTTACCCTGGTAATTCTCTGGAGATGTAAACTTTACTGTGTGATTGTATTCACATCTACCAAAATCAATAATGTAACTATTCTTTGTTTGATTATGTATAATTCTGTCTTTATCAACTTCCCATTCATACGCATCTTCTATTGTCATAAACTCAACATTTTTTGTTTTCACATAATCAATAAAATCCTCAAAATTATTTACCCTTGTCTGATTAAGTGTTGTTTTATTTTCGTACCAGAATGTATTATGATGCATACAAATAACATAATATTCATCAGTAGAATTATAGAAATCATCAAAATTGTTTTTCAAAGAATTAAAAGAACAATGCTCTGGGGGGCTCTGAGACCAGTTATACTCCAAGCATGCATCTATTTTAAAATCAACTATATTATCATTTGGGTACGCCCTTCCGCTTGAGAATGAATGATAACCAAGAGCCTCACACACCTTTGATGTATTCGCATCATCGTTGCTACCAGGTGTGATAAATGTGTAAGATCTAACATGCAAATAATTTTCAATTGTTTTTGTTGCATTCTCAATCCTGGAATACTGCTCATCATACGGCATTCCTTTAAAATGCTCATGTGTATAACCATGTGTTGCTATCTCAAAATGTGTTTTATCCAAACTGTTTAGATAATCAACAAGTTCCATGTTATCACAAAATGTTTCATTCCCAACAATCACACCATAGGTTACTTTGATGTCTTTTTCTAATGTAAGATTCGTCAGCCATTTAAGACAGATTGATGGATCTCTCTGATCCCTAGCATCCACATCATCATCCTTAATAATAACCTTTTTACAGTACATTTCCTCAAAAAGGATTGTTAGAATCAGATGACTGAGAGCAAGATGGTGTTACTGTCGCAAAAATCATCACAATTATTAGGACTGCTATGATTGCTCTGCGGATATCATTTTTCATTCCTGTTTGCATCAAAATAGAATTGATTAGTTTCTATAAAGGTTTTTGGTTGAACAGGTTTATAAGTCCATATTTCATTTCCTGTGATGAATGATGATTGATTGGTCGTTTGTTAAAGGGTATATAGAAATGAACAATATGAAAGCTTTAAAGCATCAACAATCATTCCTGCCGGGGGTTGCTATTAATGAGAATTTTAGACAGTAAAATACTTAAGGGTGCTACATGGATTGGAATAGGTAATGTTACATCCCAAGTAATAGCATTTCTTTTTATGGTGATTCTTGCAAGATTTTATTCAAAAAATGACTATGGTTTTATTAGATATACTATATATGTAGGCACCCTCGCAGCAACAGTTGTAGCCGCTGGTTTCCCTTCCGCATTAATAAGATTCATTGCAAAGTATCTTGGGAGGCAGAAAAAGATAAATGAATATTTTACC
>JASEEW010000130.1 GCA_030019485.1 Thermoplasmatales archaeon
ATCCACAACGACAGGTACCTATGAAGCTTGCTGGGCTATCTGGTCAGGAACGCCTGGAAGTTCAACACAATACAGCACCAGTGGTTGGCAGTCAAATAAGTTAACAATATCATTATCCAACCCAACAATCACAAGTTATAGTCTCAGTCCAACAACTGCTGGTCCAGGGGAAACCATCACATTTAGTTACACGATCAACAATCCAAACCAGGTTTCAATGACTGTCGGGTTAGGTGCCTCAATTAGAAAATCAGGAACTACTACGGAGATATGTGATACTACGAACGACGTATCAGTAACGATCTCTGCAGGTTCATCTACAAAGACCAGATCGTTTGTAATTCCCACATCCACAACGACAGGTACCTATGAAGCTTGCTGGGCTATCTGGTCAGGAACGCCTGGAAGTTCAACACAATACAGCACCAGTGGTTGGCAAAGCAATCAGCTAACAATACCTGAAACATCGTCCAATCCCCAACTCTCATTTTCCCCAACATCATTAGATTTTGGAAGTGTAAACCAGGGTTACACTGGCAGTAAAACATTTGAGATATACAATTCCGGAACTGATACGTTAACATATACTCTTAGTGAAGCTATCTCTTGGGCTACTGTAAGCCCAAATAGTGGCTCTAGCACTGGTGAACATGATATAATAACAGTAGCTATTGATGCTGCTGGTTTGAATGGTTCTTATAGTGGTAGTATTTCAATTAGTTCAAATGGTGGAACTGGATCAGTTACGGTATCAGTGAATGTTGTAGAACAACTTTATACTATTCAAATCGTTAGTATTGGGAGTAATGGTTTTCTAAGCCCTACAAATGACACAATTGTTTTGCAGGTTTTGGATCAAAACAACAATCCCATAACTGACGGTATTGATTTTGCCGTACAGTTTTCAAACTACCCAAATAAATTTAACTCATACATGGAACCTTTAACTGTAACGATTATTGGCAGTCGATTCCATTTAACACTCACAGGTTCTGGACCAATGCTGTTTAAAGTCCCAGCAACTATAACCGCACAAAATGATAAAGGCCTTTCATCATCTACAACCCTTGATATAAAGTATGCACCGGATTGGGCTGAAAGTAATGTGAATGTCAACAAAATATTGGATGCACTGCCAGATGGAAACCTCATATACTTATCGGGACATTATAGTTTTAGAGTTGTAAGAGTTGACACAGAATACTATTTCGTCGCGGACGTTTTTGATCTAAACACATCAGAAGGAAAGTTTGGCATTAGGTATCTAGTCATAGACACTGATGGTAATGTCCCTTCTAACCAGAGTATAATTGAAAAAGCAGTATTCACCAGTGTGGTCTACAGGATAATGGAAGAAGATATAATAGAGTTTTACACGAACCTATCTAAAAATTATACTGCTGCAGCGGATGCTGGACTGAACGCCTACTATGTAAATCTCATAAGGGATATTGCAGCCAAACTACTTGGAATAATCGCAGGAGGATATATAAATCCATTCTCGACAACCGTAGATGCAGCCCAACATCTCAACAAAATAAAAAATGTTCTAACTACATTAGGTAATATTGTAGGAAACACTTGGGATGTAACTGAAGGAACCCTATGGTTGAGTGGTGTAAACATGCTTTATAACGCCTCTACCATTGCAGGTAGCCTTGAACAAGAGTACAACACATATCCTACCGCTCTAAAAGAGGCATGTGTGTATGACTACGAACTATGTAAAGTTCTAAAATTTTACGCTGAACTTTCACTACTCATGGGAATAATGGGATCTACTCTAGTGAATGAAACCATGCCAAGCGAAACATGGGGGAGCCAGGCAATAGATATATTCACAGAACTTATTGATGGAATAGGAATCCCAGCAGATCTAATTATTAAAGGTGGCAAGTTGACAACAATCGGGAACATACTTGCTGCTACCGCTGAAAAGACTATCCAAGCAGAAATACCTATAATAGAATTCAACAATAATATTTTGATTGCCATAAACAACAGTAAGACGATGAACGCCCTGATAAGTGGAACTATTATGGACACATCAATCATTACACCATTGCTTCCATCTGAGGATATATCCTATCATCCTATGAATGTAAACATTGCTACGAATACCGATGTGTTTATCTTAAATCTTCTTGGTACTTATCTCGATCATGATAATGATGGAATGCCTGATTATTGGGAAGTAAAATATGGATTAAACCCCTTAGATGCGAGTGATGTAAGTATTGACAGTGATGATGATGGCTACACGAATCTGCAGGAATATCAAAATGGCACAGACCCAACTGATCCAATGAGTTATCCAACTAAAGAGGAAGAAAGCAGTGAAGAAGAGCCAGCAGCAAGCGAGGGGGTGAATGAGAAAAAAGATACTGGTATTAAGGTTGGGAAACCCTCCATTCCAGGATTTGAAGCAACGTATTTACTCATTCTTATTGGCGTTTATGTAGTTTTGATAAGGAAACGCAGACGACATCATTAGAAAAAAATACAATAGATATTTAGTAGCAGTTTCATTCTATTCATAAGAACCTCTTCAGCACCTCTGGTATTTTCTCAACAACATCTGTTGCAAGTAAAGAATATGATTTTTCCTCAAATGCCAGATCACCTGCGAAGCCGTTTATGAATGCAGCCATTCTTGCGGCATTGAAAGAGGAAACATTTTTTGCAAGCAATCCTCCGATAACGCCAGATAAAACATCGCCTGTTCCCCCAACAGACATGCCAGGGTTTCCCATCCTGTTCAACTTTGTTTTCCTGCCATTGGATACAATGTCAATGCTTCCTTTAAGTAGGATTGTCATCCTTGTTTTTCTCGCAAATCTTTCAACAACCTTTACATTTTTGTCAACATCGTCTGACAATTCTGCCCCGGTTAATCTTTTAAACTCGTTTCTGTGTGGCGTCACAACACCATTTTTGTTTTTTATGTCATCAATTGTTAATGCGTCAAACGCGGATGCATCAACAACCAGTGGTTTACTGCATTTTTTAACAAACATTTTTACTGCCTTTTTTGTTTCCTCTGCGTTTCCAAGCCCTGGTCCTATGACAACAGAATCTACCTTTGAAGAGAGACGCAGGAGCTGTTTGACATCCTCCTCAACTAAAACATCGCTGCTTAAAGGAGCAACAACGAGGTTTGGGGAATATGATGCAATAATGGGATATGTTTTTTTTGGTGTTGCAATGTGCGCAAGGTCAGCGCCTGTTCTGTAAGCGGCAAGACCTGCAAGTGCGGGTGCACCAGAATAGGGTCCGCCGCCAATTATCAGAACAACACCATTCTCACCCTTATGCGAATCTTTTTTTGGTAGGGGATAATAAACCATTTCGCCAGGACCAGTATATTTTTCAGCATCTTCTGGTATACCAATCTTTTTCACAATTATTTTACCCGAATTTTTTTCATTCATCCCTTCCTTAACATCATGGAATGTCACAGTGATTTTTGGTTTAACAATAGTTTTTGTCCCAAGCCCTGTCGGGACATCAACAGAAACAACAAATTTTCCAGATTTGTTCAACAACATAACACATCCTATGTACGGTTCCCTTAATCTGCCTTTTACACCTATACCAAGCATGGCATCAACAACAATATCGCTTTTTTTTATCTCATCAGAAACATTAACATTATCTATTTCCTCAACAACATCTTTGATTTTCCTGTAATTCTCCTTTGCATTCTCTGTTTTAATATCATCCGGTGAGCCCAGCAGTATCACTTTCACATTACAGTTATTCATCAGGTGTCTTGCTGCAACAAAACCGTCACCACCATTATTCCCCATGCCGCAGAAAAACAGAACATTCTTTTTCCCAATATTTCTGACAATGTCAGCAACGCCCTTTCCAGCATTCTCCATGAGCATTGATGCAGGCACACCAAGAAACTCAGAGTTTCTGTCCAGAGCCTTCACTTCCTCAAACGTGAGCATAAATAATGAAACAACTTCTGTATTTATATTGGTTATCACAAACCTTTTACCCTTAAAATACTATTATGTGCTATGCACGGTTTCAGAGGGGCAAATCCCAAGCAGATGCAGAGGATGATGAAGCAGCTTGGAATATCTGTTGAGGACATTGAGGATGTTGAGGAGGTAATCATAAGAACACCATCAAAAGAGTATCTTTTTAAAAATCCTTCTGTTACAATGATGGTTGCTCAGGGGCAGAAAACATTCCAGGTTGTTGGTGAGCCTGAGATTACCGAGTCAGGTGTATCAGAGGAGGACATTGACTTGGTTTCCTCTCAAGCAAATGTTCCAAGGGAAGATGCAAAAAAGGCGCTGGAGGAATGCAGCGGCGACATTGCCGAGGCAATACTGAAACTTCAATAAACTCTGCATTTTACGGAAAAAAACCTTTGGTTTTTTTCCTAAAATCCTTGGAAAAGCCAAAAGGCTTTTCCAAAGGAACCGAAAGTCTTTCGGTAAGAATTTTACGAGGAATCTCATGTCGCAGAGTTTAGTCTAAATAGTGTCGAGGAGATGCCCTATTTTCGGCGGCTTAACCTCCTTTTTCATGTCTCTTATCAGGGATTCATAGTATGCTATCTGCTCATTGATTTTTTCAAGTTCTTTTTTCTTCTCAGTTTTCTCATCATCTGAAAGTTTTTTTAACTCATCTTTTATTTTTTCTTTTCTGTTCCTCCAGTTTTCAAGCTCCTTTATGGCAAGGAGGATTTCCCCTGATTTCATCAAAAAAATAAATGATTACGCGGATATAAATGTTGCGACAAAAACCCTAATCCCCTTCCTATCTATTAGTCGTACAATTTGCATTTATTAACCCATCTGCAGAATTGGCAGTTATCGGGCGCCTCTGGCATGTCTCCTTCCAGGACCTTTACTGCTTCTGTGATGTACTCCCAGCCATAAATGGCTGGGCTTCTTATGTTGATACGAACTTATCTAAAGATGCTTGTGCAACTGCTTGAT
>JASEEW010000131.1 GCA_030019485.1 Thermoplasmatales archaeon
TGATTGGTGTTATGTTGGATGTTAGCTGAACTTATCTAAAATATATTTCCCCGAAGGGGCTTACTTGTAATCCGATATATTTCCAATCTGTTCCTTTTCATCAGAATAATGAACAATATCAAAATAAGGTGGAGAGGTTATTATGAAATCAATTTCCCTATCTTTGATACCTATATTTCTTGCATCACCATGAACCATCTCTATCCTTACATTATTGTCCACCTGATGCTTCAGCATGCTTTTCTTCATGAAATCAATCGCCTTGATAGAACAATCTATCCCATAGGCATTCCTGTTAAGTTCCTTTGCCGCTATCAATGTAGTGCCACTGCCAACAAATGGGTCTAAAACAGTATCTCCTTCCAATGTAAAATATTTAATAAGTCGTTTAGGTATCTCTTTATCAAAACTTGCGAAATATCCATTTCGGGATGTGCAGTTCCATACTGTTTTATTGTGTTCCCCCCATTCCTCTTTTATAAGTTCATTTAGTTTTCCCATTTTTTTTCACCAGTATTCTATCACAACAATCAAAAAATAAAAAAGAAGGATTTTACTCCTTCAAGACGATTTTTTCGTAGGCTTTTTCCAGCGCAAGCACGGCCTTTGGTATATCATTTGGTCTCAGTGAATTTGTTTTCTGCCATTCATTGTTCTTGTCCTTGTATGTCCTCTGCATTGTCACTGTCTGGAATCCGTTGTTTCCCCAGATTGTCACCTCTATTCCGCCTACTTTAACATGCGACGGAGTCGCTTGTTCTGTTTTTTCTTTTTCCATTTTTTTCACCTCTTATTTTTTTCCTGCTCCTATTCACTGTCCATGCTGGAATTTTGGAGCATTCCCTGCAATTCATTCATTTGTTACGGAAAAACACAAAGTGTTTTTCCTAACATCCTTGGAAAAGCCAAAAGTGCTTTTCCAGAGGATCTTTAGGTTTATTTTTCCATTGAACACACCTTTTTTGATTTTTCCATTTATCATATCCTCATCATCATTTACCCTCCATTCCTTCTCAGGAATCTCAATGGAAATCTCTGCAAGCGCCATTATCAATCTGCGGACATCCTTGTCAGAATCATAGGTTTTCATGAACCCTTTTGATAAGGAGAGTTTTTCCCCTCTCCATCTGTAGTTTCTGTTATATTTTCTTTCTATTCCCATAATTTTCTTTTTCTCTTTTTTTGCAGTTTTTCCTTCCATATTATAATATATGGTTCTACCCATCTTTTCACCCAAGCATCCCGATAATCACAGGCAGCAACAACACACCCATGGCATGACTTCTTCTAACACCAAAACAGGGCGGGATCAAACCAATGCACACAGCCCCTAGCAGAATCAGAATACCAATGAAGCCTGTAAACAAAAAAACCATAACTGTTACAAATATTGCTACGGAAACAACCAGTTTTTTGTAGTTGATTTTCGTGAAGGTTTTTGCGAAATATTTCCCAAGGCTTACTGTCATGAAATATGAAACAGCAGATGCAATCAGCACAGCAATCATAGGATATACCAATGAAAGTGGGATAAGGCCTGACCATTCTTCAATCCCAATCATCCTGTCAACAGCAATCATAGTACCATTCCTTGGTTTCATTATGATAAACAATGCGCACATGCAAAAAAATGCGTAACTCGTGTTCACAGCAGATAATGTGAAAACGACCTGCTCCTTTTCCCTTGTTTTTCTTCCAAGCATACTTAAAACAGTTGCATGCCCTGACGTAACCCCTGGGAGAAAACCTAGAACAGAGCCTGCGAGCGAGCCAGTGATTATGGATTTCAGTGATTCCTTTCTGTTAATTACCGGTTCACTGATTCTCTGCTCAGGTATTTTTGGTGTGTTTGCCATAGAAAACAGCAGGGTTGATATTCCAAACAATCCTGTGAATGCAGGGAACAACGTTGAGGATGGAAGATGAACAGGTGAGGAAACACCCATATCAAATATAATCATGCCGAGCATGCCTGATAAAATGAAAACAAATACTGCTGTCATTATGCCAAATGTTCTAGAAAAAACTCCTTCCAGCCTTTTTATTGTTCCATAAACTGTAACATTAATCCCATCAAAAGGCGCTAGGAAAATGCCTTTGGCATTTTCCGTCACATCAACATTTATTTTTCTTCCTTTTTCCTCAAGAAAATATTTTATTCCGCTTCTCACAAGTGTGCCGTGGACAACGCATTTCTCACCAATTTTTAATCCATTGATATTATTCTTTCCCTCTCTTTTTCTGATTTTTATGCTTTCTACTCCTATTCCCTTTTTGTATTTTATCCTCCTGTTTTCAGAGTAAATCAGCAGTGCTGATATGCAGATAAGGATAAATACCATGCTGTTTTTCAGTAATGCGTAGATATTGAAAGGACTTCCAAACATGAACTTAAAAGGAAAAATAAAGGTAAAACCAAACACTATTGCACCAAAACTTCCAACAGCAGAAAGGAAAACAGCCTGATAACCCCTGCCTTCAAGAAGCATTTTATGCGCAGGCAGAACACTCAATGCGTTTTCATCAGGCGCACCCAGAAACGTTCCGGGTATGAGGTTTACAAATGAATGCGCAATACATGTTGAAACTATTATTACACAAACAATGATTGCAGGTAGAAATTGCAGCATTGGTGTTAATGATAAAAGAATCAGTGCAATGGTGTTAACATGCATCCCTGGGATTAATCCTGTTAAACACCCAAAGAATGCACCGAATAATGCAAATATCGTGATTAATATTATTTCATTCATTCAGAATACTCTCCTATTAAGTTTAATAAAATTATGATTAACATTGTTTTATTCATTTAGAACACCGTACCTGTCAAGTTCAATAAAATACTCAAACCTGTATACAAACCCGTTTTCATCACACTCTGTTTTTCCTTTCACAAATTTTCCTTTCACAAAAATTTTTTGGTTCTTGAATAGTAACTCTGTTAATTCTGTTGATTTCATGATGACAACCTTTATACTGCAGTTTGTTGTATTTTGGTCATCTGACAGGTTGAATTTATTCCGCCTTATTGATGTTACAAAACCAGTCACATTTATATTCATCCCATCATATTTTTCCGGGTTTGATTTCAACTGCCTTAATTCAATATGGTTTTCATCCCATCTCTTTAGGATTTCAATCTCTGATGCAACAATCTCATACATGTTTTTGTATTTCTGAACCTTGCCTGTTACCCTTATTTCATCACCAATTTCTGCATCAACATATCCTTCATGAAAAACAGAAATATTTGTATTATCATCCCTAATATCCATGATTGTATTCCCATTTTTTGTCTGATATTTTTCCACAACTATCCCTTTTGCAGTAACATTTTTTCCTTCACTGTTTTTCACATCCTTTAACGCTATCTCCTCAGGCTGGGAAAACCCGGAAACAAGATACAGAACAGCAATGCCGATTGCAGCAAACCCCACAACAAATCTCTTATCCATCATTGCTTCTTACTCTCCTGACAATCCTCATCCATTCCTCATATTCTAGATCCTTCAAATCAACTATTCTCATACTACCCCCCTTATGGTATCCTGTTGCAGTAACCATGGAGCATGGACAGCTGCCTGCTCCAGCTCTTTAGATCAGCATTTCTACACATGCCTTCCTCCTCAATACGTGAGGGAGACATTATTTCATTTAAACTCTGTGACATGGGATTCCAGTTAAAATCTTGTCCGAAAGACTTTCGGTCACAGAATTTATTCATTCTTTTTTCATTCATCATCTTTTATCACCAGAACCCTCTACGAAGTATCTGACTTATAAAGAATGAGCGTACGGTACAGGAAGGGTACATGGGTACAGGGTGATTGGTAAGGATCGGACATGGGCATATCATTGGAATATTGGAACAGTTTTAAGCAGCATCATATATTTAGTTCGATGTTTTACCTAACCATCTGCAAAAAATATTATCCATGCAAAGGAGGCTTTGGAGGTGGCCGCCATCCTTTGGAACCTGTGGGTCGCCCCTGCTTTTTTACTTTCAGTTTACTTTCAATGAAGATTGAAAGCCTACTCTATGTTGTTTCACAATGTTTTTTCATTGCTCGCCCTTCGTGTTCGCAATCAAAACACAGTATTTGGGCAAATTGCTCAGCAAATTGCATTTTTGTTCGATGGTGCGGGACAGGGCGATGATGTGAAAAACGATGATGTGCAAAAAATGTGCAAAAGGGATAGAAAATAATAACCGAATTAGTGAGCGATTAAACTCCTGCAAATTGCATTTTGTTTGAAGGTGCGGGACAAATCGTTTCCGTGATTTCGTTAGAGTGCGTTATCTGTCCGCTGTGCATCATGTTTGTTCACTGCCTGCACAGCGATTGCTTTTATTCGTTGTCGCTCTGCTCGGGGTCATCCCCAGAAAGAGGTGATGCCCTCGCTCCGCCTGTTTACAAGAATAAAAGTGGAGTAGTGGCTGTTGACAGGGAGGAAAGTTAAATAAAGTGCAATACCATGCTGAAATCAGATAAAGATGAGGGAGAGTATGATGAAACAACCCAAACCCCAACCAGAGAAATACAACGACTTGATAACTTATATACAAAAGGGATATATAAAAATTCCAAAGTTTCAGCGGGATTTTGTTTGGGATATTGAAGATACAGCTGAACTGTTAGATAGTATTATTAAAGGATATCCAATAGGAACTTTTATCCTTTGGAAGACTCGGGATAGGTTGGGAAGCATAAAAGATTTAGGGGGTGCAGAGTTACCCCCTACGCCGGAGGGAGATTCTGTCCAATACGTTCTTGATGGTCAGCAGAGATTAGCATCTCTCTTTGTGGTTCTAGAGGGATTACAAGTTGATAAGGGAAATAAAATTGTTGATTATAAAGAGATTTATGTTGATTTGAACAAGGATATCAATAATGATGAGCCTATTATCACATCT
>JASEEW010000132.1 GCA_030019485.1 Thermoplasmatales archaeon
TCTTGCCCACAGATCAACCACAATGCCCTTGTCAAGTATCCTGTCAAGCACTTCTGCGAGACTTGATACATCCGGTGATTGTGTTACCATATTTTTCACCCTCCAAATATTTTATACATTGGGCATGGGACGAATCCCATTACCCGGTTTCTTTAACCAATCTGGCATCTGCCAAATTCACTCCCCCATAAAAAAATTAAAGGAGAAAAATGAATTTATGCTGTGGCAGGTGCCCCTATGGCTGCTTGCTCTATCTTTGTGATTTCTTCTGCATAGTGCAAGAATGTGTCAACAGATGCGACTACAACCCTAGCCTCAATTGTGAGTAGTTCTATTCCTACTAGGGATATTCTTGCCCACAGATCAACCACAATGCCCTTGTCAAGTATCCTGTCAAGCACTTCTGCGAGACTTGATACATCCGGTGATTGTGTTACCATTTTCCTTTTCACCCCCTGCACATACTATGCTCCCCCGGGAAGGAAAAAAAGTAGGGGGAAGAAATGCCAAAGAACTTCCTCTGACACATATCAAATCTATTTTTAATTTTTTCTCCTCCCCAGGAGAAATCTTTTCTGTGCAATAATTCATTATTACTTCATTTAATATATACTCTATTTCTTGAAAGTTATATCAAAAATTAATTCGAAAATTGTTTTGAAATTCGAAAGATGTTAGGACTTCCCTGCACGAGTTTTTCGTTCTTTCTCTTCTTTTTCAATATGGTTCTTTACAAGCATGCCGATATATTCCACCAATTTAGTGAGTTTCTCCTCCATTGAAAGCATCCTTTCAGAAAATGTATGATAACTGCCTTTCATGTCTGTAAAATGCTGATTTGTTTGAGTAGCAAGACCATTAACTGACTCTTTTACCTCTTTAACTGAGCCTTTTAAGTCCTTGAAGTTCTGGTTTGTTTGTGTTGTGAGATTATTAACTGAACCTTTTAAGTCCTTGAAGTTCTGGTTTGTTTGTGTTGTAAGATTGTCTACTTTTTCACCTACGCTGTTAACTGAGCCTTTTAAGTCCTTGAAGTTCTGGTTTGTTTGTGTTGTAAGATTGTCTACTTTTTCACCCACACCCTCTGTTTTCTTGTTTCCGTTTTCAACAACCCTGATGAGTTTTTCCAAATGATCTGCTGCATCATCCATTCTCTCTGCCACGTCGAGCATAGTTCCTGAGATTACCTTCTTAAACTTTGTAAATTCTCCTGTAGCATCCTCAAAATCTACAGATACATCCTGGACATCTATCAAACGATTTTTTATTTTGATTCGGTTTATAAAATCATTTATAACCTTTTTTTCTCCTTCAGCAATTATTAGTACAGAATTATCTTTAAGGTTTTCTGCTTCACCAACAATGCCCATGTTATCCGCGATTTCTTTTACCTTACTTCTATACCGTACTCTCTGTACTTTTCCTTTCACAATGATTTTTGCTCTAATCATTAAATGAAGGATAGGAGTAAGAATATTTAAGGGTTTAGGCATTGGGTCAGATTAGGGAGTGTTTAAATTGGTGTAAAACAATTTACAGGTAATGGTTAAAAAACTGCTGATAATACCGGTTTTTCATTCTGAAGCGGAGATGGGCTCTGTTAAACAAGAAATGAAGGATATAAGCGAAAAAGTAATTGGCAGGGAGTCATGGGAAAGACACAGGAAATATGTGAAAGAGTTCTGGGAGAAGGTTGAAAGTTCTCTTGAAAAAAGATTAAAAAAGACTGATATCAGTAAAGTAAGGATATATCAGGATGGGCAGGTTGTTGACGGCTATTTTGGTGTAAAAATAGCAGAGGAGATTGCGTCTGCAGGCAGTAAAAACCATCAGATTATTTTATCTCTTGTCAAAAAGGGTGCAGGATTGATGAAAACTGAGAGTTTTGAGCTGTTAAAAGAGGAATACACATTTATCAAAAAAATAATGGGAGCGAAAAAACCAAGGGATGCAGAAGTTGCAGCAGCATTATATAAGAAAAGGAAAAATAGTCTTTTAAAGGAAAGAGACAGGTATATAGCAAAAAACATAGACAAAACATTAAAAAACGGGGAGTTCGGCATACTGTTCATAGGCGCAACACACAACGTTGAATCAGAACTGCCATCCAGTATAAAAGTGGAGTATCTGGAGGAGGTTAAGGAGCTCTCCTCAAAGCTTTTGGAAATGCTGAGAGAGGCAGGCAGAAGAACTTAGATAGATTTATATAATTTTATCCTCCTGCTTCCTTTTATCTCAGAGTTCAAAACACCTTTCTCCTCCAGAGAATAAAGGAGTGGATAAATCATGCCAGGGCTTAGTAGCACATTGAATCTCTGAAAAACAATTTTTATAACATCATATCCGCATACAGGGCGCTGCTGTGAAAGTGATAAAACTATAGATTCAATTTTCTCCCGCGTGAAATTTCCCCTAAATTCAGTTGGTTTTATGCTCATCATTACTCCCCCTGCATATTCGTGAGCGAAGCGAACGGATATACGAGGAATTGCCAAAAGCAATTCCGAAGTAGACATAGCACCTTTTTCTGTCTACTTATAGGTTTTGTTTCAGTCTCCGAAAAATCAAAAAGCAGATGCTTATTCGTTTTGTTAGGTAACGAAGTAGCAGACAGGAGTGTGCGAGATTTTCATTCAAAATAAGTTTTCTGTCTCTATCGGTTCAAGGTTTCTTTCTAGGAGCGCAAGCTCTTTTTCATCAAGTGTTTCTGGATATATAGGCAGGAGCAGTCTGCAATTACTCTCCATGATGCTCTCGTTTATATCTTCTACAACCTTCAGTATTATTGGGAAGCTGTTGTTTATTATAAGACATTCCAAGCCTTCAAGGAGTACAACACCGTTTTTTGTATTCTTAATAAATTTCTCTAAGATACTCACAAGCACACCCGGATCTGTGGGTGAGGTACAATAATCATACCCTTTTTTACTCAGCCATAGGATGCTTGCTTTTATTTTGTACTTACGCTTAACCCATTTTGGATGAAGTCTTGTTATACAAAGAGGCTCAACTTTATTTTTAATTAATAATCTGAGCAGATCAAAGCTCAGCTCAGGCTTTTTTTCTTTTATCAGATAGCTATGACCTTTTCGTAAAGTTTTTAAAATCTCAGCTGCTTGCTCAGTTTTCATCTAAGTCCTCGATTAAGCGATAGCTCTAAATTCCTTTCTAAAAAAGCCAGCTCTTTCTTGCTGAATTTAGAATCATCTAAAGATAAAATAAGGCTTGATTCACTTGTCGTAATTGTGTCGTTAATATCTTCTAATAGGGATATGGTGTTTAAAAAATTGTTTTCTTCTATAAGTTTGTCCAGCCCCTCAAAAAGTATTACGCCTTTTTTCATAGAGCTAGTAAACTCTTCAATCTTATTTATTATCCTGGCTGGTTTTTTCGGGCTTAGATTACCTATGCCTTTCCTATCGTTCAGATGGAAGATTTTTGTTTTTTTCAGATCATAACTTTTTCTAACCTCTTCAGGCTTGATTTTTGTAATGCATAAGCCTTTGAACCCTATCTTGAGTAGTTTTTTAAAATATCTAATACCATCTTTTGGCTCTTTCTCTTTTAATAAGTAGCTACATCCAAGTCTAATATCAGGTCTCTTCATCTTAACAACCTCATTATTATACTATGGTAACAACTATAATATAAACTTTTCTTTTGCTTCTTCCTCTATTTTACGTTTTTTTAGTAATAAAAGCACCTTTTTCTTTATCTCCGCAGTTATTTCTTCTTCCTCAGATTTGGCAAGCACTTTTTCCTCCTTTTCAGCAAGTTTCTTCTTTCTTTTCCTCAGCCTGATTTCAAGCACACCATGCCTGAAAGAGATATCTGTAATTTCGTCAATGGTAATATCCCTGGGTAGAGAGATATCTGAAAGCTGCATACTTATTCTCAAATAACCATCCTCATCAAATACATCAACTAATGGTTTTTTCTCTTCTATTTCAGGCTTTATTACAGTTTTCCTTTCTCTCACAGGTTTATAAACCCATTTTTGAATTTTACCTCCTTTTCTTATTGATGAAACACCCACACCAAAACCTATAACATGTCCCCCGGCTTCATACTGCTCTCTCCTTGCATCCAGTTTCGCCTGTTTAGCCTGCCTCCGCTGTTCATACGCTTTTTTCCGTGCTTCAAGTCGTCTGTCCAATCTGTTTGTCATGACTCACCTAAACTTTATTTTTTCTTTTTAAGCTTCAGCTCCAGCACGCCATTCTTGTAGGTGGATTCTATTTTTCCTGTCACTTTTGAGGGAAGTTTTACCTCCTTGCTGTATTTTCTGTCGGCTGATTCAGCAGAAATATTTAGAATATTTCCCTTCATGGCTGTTTTTATCGCCTTTTCCTCAACACCTGGCAGCTCTGCTACGATAACGATTTTGTTTTTCTCATCGAAAACATCAACCAAAGGCTCCCGCACTTCAGCACCCGGTTTTATCTCCCTGGGTTTAACTTTTGGTGTTACAGTCCCAAACTTATCTATCACTGGTATTCCCTGTCTCCCTACTCTCACAGAAAAACCGTACATTCCTCTGAGTTTTTTAGCATTGTCCGAAGTTATTTCCCCGGTTCTTTTAAACTCTGTCTGACCCTGCTCTGCGAGTTTTGCCGCCATGTTGATGAAATCACCAAGTCCTTTGAAAATTCCCCCGAAATCCACGCCGAATCCTACAACAGGCTCCTCTTTTTTTTCCTGTTTTTTCTTTTTTACCATAAACTCACCAGTTATCTACATAGTATTATTGGTTATTTATCTTTTGCCTAAAAAAATTTATTTCTCATACACAGGCTCAAGCACTAAAAGACCGTCTGATTCAACAACTATTTGATGTTTTTTCATAGAATGCCTCACAGCCCTCATTTTCAG
>JASEEW010000133.1 GCA_030019485.1 Thermoplasmatales archaeon
CTTGCCTGTTGTTCAGCATTCTCAAACTCATCTGCATATTTCACATCTGGAGGAAAAGGATAAGCGAATGCATACCCCTGCCTCACCATTTCTAAATTTACAAATGTACTCCCAACATAAACATATCGAAGTAATCTATTATACTGATCCTTATCTGAAACATCCTTTTCCAATGTAATACTATTATACCCAATTAACTGTGATAGTTTGTTAGTTGCTTCTGTAGCATAAGGTTGCCCTTTCTCTGGCGCATTAATCCCAATTAATCTAACCCGTTCCCCATTTGATAACTCTATAGTATCACCATCAATTATCCATGATACATAAAAGGTATTATTTGCCTCATCAATGCCATTAATCCATTTTTGTACATGGGCCATGCTGAAACCAACGAGTACGCCACCCAGAATAGATATACATATGATTACCGCTAATAGTTTTTTGTTTGTTGGCATCTAAACCCCTCTGCACTGCAGACAAATGCATTCCTTGCATCAGTTCTCTTGCCAGCATTCATTCTTTTTTTATTTAGCATCTTTTATCACCAAAACCCACTATGTAATACATAGTTTATAAAGAATGATTGTACGGTACATGAAGGGTACATGGGTACACAAGAAAAATTCAACAGTTTGCTTTATATTTTACTTCCTGTAAACACAGAAATATCGTGTCAGAGACCTGTGGACCATTACAGGATACGCCCCTAGAAGGTTAAGATAGTTTTTCCCAAGCTCCATGAATCCTTTGTCAGGAAGCGCAATCACAAGCCGTCCATCTTTTTTCAGTGTTTTCCTGAAAGCCTCAAAAGCCCTTTCATAAAGTTTTCCTATGTTTTCCTTTTTTGTTGATGCTGACCTTCCATAGGGTGGGTCAGTGACTATGGCATCGCACTTTACGCTGACATCACCAACATCTGACTGAAAAAGAGTATAATTTTTTATTCCAAAAAATTTCAGATTCTCCTCACATCCTTTAACCATTTTTTCATCTATGTCAGAGCCAACAGTTTTTGCTCCAATCAGCCCTGCCTCAATCAGTATCCCTCCTGTTCCGCAGAAAGGGTCAAACAATATCTGATTCTGTTTTATTCTTGAGAGATTAACAATGGCTCGCGCAAGACGCGGATGCAGTGATACCGGTGAAAAAAATGGTCTGAACTGGGGTTTCCTAGACTCAAATTGTTTTCTGTCAATCCTCAATATTTTTTTCCCGACAAAACATCTTTCTGAAACAATAATCCTGATTTCATTTTCTGGATTTTTTAAATCAACCTTCCCATGGATTAAGTCACCAATTTTTCTTTCAAGATTAGATGGTTTTTTTTCACCAATGTGTTTAACCTTAACCTTGAATGTTCCATCAACCCTTATCGTTTTTGCATAATCAAACAATTTTTCAGCAGAGCAGGAAAACAGGAACTCATCAACATAATGAGATAATGATAAACAGGATAGTTTACTGACATTATTTTTTACGTCAACAACCAATATCCTTTCTCCCTCATCAATAATCCTAAACTTTTTAAACCCTGATTCTAAACATGCTATTACCTCTGCCCTCGGCAGAGTAGGATGCTCACCTGAGAGTTCAAGGATTAACTTCATATTTGTTTCAGCCTTTCCTCAAAAACAGTTCTTGGCGGGAAACCCATTGATGATGCAATAGTGTTAAACTCAAGAATGTTTTTCCCATTTTCTCTCGCTTTGTCCTGTATTTCCTTTAAACTCATGCCTGCAATGGAGTAGCATGGTGCATATCCTGGGTTTTCCTGGAACAGAAATATCTGGTTAAAAACCATTTTTTTACTTAAACCCGTGTAGTCATGCGCCCAGTCAACAAAATCTGTAATGGAGGATTTTCCTGTGTTTATTCTCACATCACCAATTGCCCTGAGAAAACGTATGATTCTCCATTCTTCTACAACAAACTCAGCCTCCTTCAGGAATGTTTCAAATTCACCAAAGGATTTTATGTATTCAACAAGTTCCCTTTCTTCATTATTCAACTCTTCTCTTGATGCGAGTTGTTTTAAAAGATTTAATGATTCGCTCTCCCTGTGGAATGATATGCCCTCAGAGATTGGATAATGGAACGTTGTGTTTATATTCTCAAGTAATGCTGGTTTGTATGCAAAACCCACAGCAGAGTTTGTGAAGTTCACGCAGTGACCAAACTCCTCATGAACAAGTGTCTGGAAAATATCTGGTGAGCCTGCCGGCGGCGAAAATTTTTCATTTGTTGTTGTGAAATAAACATTAAATGGTGATTCTGTTAAAGTGTCATACGCGCTCATTGCTGCTGATGGAATGAATGCTAAAAGGTATTCAGGTGTTTCTATAACCTTTGTATTATATTTTGGTGTGATTCTCACAAGGTTTTTTTCCATAACCTTTCTCAGTTTCTCCCTCAAACTTAATATAAAGGAAACAATGTTTCTTCTTTCAATTTTTCTCCTTTTTGTCATTTCCTCAGAAACCTTTTCAACGTTTTCTTCTACATTATAAATTCTTGCAAGTTCTTTTGTGATTTTTTTTAGCATGGGCATCTCCTTTTCAAGCCATCCAAGTGCTTTTTCCTCAATCTCCTCTGGTGTTTCAGGATAGTCATACAGGTTTTTCAGGAGTTGAGGATAAATCTCACTCCTGTCCATTTCCCTCCCTTTTTCCTTTAGTATTGGATAAATCTCTGAAAAATCGCATTTGTCCAGACCGGGAACAAAAAAGTTTTTCATGTAATCCTTTACCTTTAATTCAAGTTTCCTGATACCTTTTTTTAGTTTCTCATCTTTTGTCTGTTTTTCAATATTTTCCAGTATCCCAATAAGTCCTTTGCATCCCCTGTAAGTAAGGATTCTAATCTCTACAGGCCAGTTGTATTCCATTTTACTGTACGCGTTAACGAGTTTGATGCTGTTTTCAGATAACATAATTAAATGGCCAGTGTTTATCCCTTCCTTTGATATATGCGCGAAGAATGTCCAAAGTATGATGCTCGGGCATTCCGGCGGCTCCTCAAACAGAAGAGACGTCTCCAAATAGTCAAGAAACCTGTTTTCAATCTCATCCGCCTTATTTCTAAGCTCCCCTATTTTTTGCAGAACTCTTTTTTTATTCCCTTTTGTTGGTATGAAAAGTTTTCCAGCATACTCATTCAGTCCCTGGGAAAAGGCTGATGAGGGATTAACATTTTTCCACAGTTCAAATATCTCGTTCTCAATCATGCTTGGTAATATGGAATGATAAGTATTAAGTTTTTGGTTAAGCATTCATATCTAATGAGAATCAGTGAGCATCCAATCCTGTCTTTTGACAGAGGCAAAAAAATAACATTTCTATTCAATGGAAAAAAAATTAGTGCATACGAAAATGAGACTGTTGCATCCGCCCTTACTGCTGCAGGGATAAATGTTCTAAGCAGAAGCATCAAATATAACAGGCCAAGGGGTTTTTTCTGCGGCATAGGGAAATGCTCATCCTGCCTGATGACAGTCGATGGCGTTCCAAATGTTAAAACCTGCGTTACCCCTGTAAAAGATGGCATGGTTGTTGAGTCACAGGATGGAAAAGGAAATCTACCTGAAAATAAGGAATTTAAAAGCAAAAAAGAAACGCTCCATGCTGATGTTGCGGTTGTTGGTGCGGGTCCTGCTGGCTTATCTGCTGCGATTACAGCATCAAAACATGGTGCAGATGTTTTGCTTATTGATGAAAACCCGGTCGCTGGGGGTCAGCTTATAAAGCAGACGCACAAATTTTTCGGCTCAAAAGAGCATAAGGCTGGTGTAAGAGGCATAGAAATCGCGAAACTTCTTCTGAATGAGATTGAAAACTCAAATGTTAATCTGCTGCTGAATGCAGGTGTTATTGGATACTATAAGGATAATAGCCATATGCTTGCTGTTGTTCAGAACAGCAAACTCATAAAGGTTTATCCTAAAAAAATTATAGTTGCAACAGGCGCCTCTGAGAATATGCTTGCATTCCCAGGGAATGACCTGCCAGGTGTTGTTGGCGCAGGTGGTGTGCAGACACTCATGAATGTCTACGGCATCAGACCAGGAAACAGTGTCCTTATGGTTGGAGCAGGAAACGTTGGATTAATTGTTTCATATCAGCTTATGCAGGCAGGAATAAATGTTAAAATGGTTGTTGAGGCACTACCAAAAATTGGCGGATACATTGTTCATGCTGCGAAACTGCGCAGGCTCGGTGTTCCCATATTAACATCTCACACTGTTAAAAACGCATACGGTAACGGTAGGGTGGAGGGTGCAAGAATTGTGAAACTTGAAAACTGGAAAGAAACAGGGGAAGGGTTTGATGTTGATGTTGACCTGATTTGTCTTGCGGTTGGTCTAACACCGACCTGTGAGATTTTATTCCAGGCTGGATGTGAAACAAAATATATTCCAGAGCTTGGTGGATGGGTGGCTCGGCATGATAGGAATTTGGAAACAAGCATAAAGGGAATTTATGTAGCCGGGGATTGCTCTGGTATAGAGGAAGCATCCACAGCAATGATGGAGGGCAGAATTGCCGGAATGGATGCTGCTGAAAAACTCGGATTTAAAATAGATGAAAAAGAAAAAAAGGATGCTTTTGAGAATCTAAAAACTTTAAGAAGCGGTCCTTTTGGGGAAAAACCAAGGATTGGTAAGGAAAAAATGTGGGGGAGAAAATGAAGAAGATAGTAATACTGCTGGTATTTGTAGTGATATTAAGTGGATATTCAATGATGGATGCGGTAAGTTTAAAAGCTGAGAAAAATAGTATTTCAAAAACAAAACTAGTATCTGAAAATTCGGATGACTGGCCGATGTTTCAACATGACCTAGGGCATACAGGCTACTCTACAT
>JASEEW010000134.1 GCA_030019485.1 Thermoplasmatales archaeon
ATTCCTTGGGGAGTTATCATATGGTTGTAATGCGAATAATCGTGATACGGATGGGGATCAAATGAGGGATGGATGGGAGATATGGTATGGTCTTGATCCATTAGATGACGGTGCTTATAAATGGGAAAGAAAAGGTACAGAAGGTGGTTATTATTGGGAAACCACTGTTTTATCCCCTGATGATTTGAATGGGTCTTCTGGGGATCCTGATTATGATAATCTTACCAACTGGGAGGAATTGGAGAATAAGACACATCCTACGAATCCTGATACTGACGATGATCTTTTGAATGACAAGTTGGAGTTGGAGATAGATTTAGATCCCTTGAACCCAGACTTTGATGGCGACGGTGTTAGGGATGGATATGATTTGCAGCCTTGGAGTAAATGGGAAACAGGGTATGATGCTTGGCATACCTCATATTCTGAGGGGATGATAAAAGGCCAGCAGTATTTTGACTGCTGGAAGGAGGGCAGTGATTGGTGGGATCCATCTTGGGAAATTTGTAAAAATTCAGCTGCTAACAAGATTAACGCTAGTCTAGGTGATGCAGGATTTGCTGTTGAGAGTTTAGATTATGCTGATTGGTATGGTAATGATTGCAGGGTTTACTCGTGGCAGCCTGATGACCCAGATTATCCCTCTATCAATTTATACGGCTCAACATTTGAGTCCACAATTGTAAATACAAGACCTATGGAGTTAGATGTTCAAGAAACAAAGATTGAAGCTGAAAGTTATGGTAGTTGGAACCATGGGGAGTATCATAGTGATGTGGGTAGTTTTGGTGCTGTGGAAAAAGGCCTTAATCGAGTTGAGCTCAGATTTGATGATGGATACCTTCATCTGCCATTTTCTGCACCGATTGCTGGAACGTATAACATCGTTGTTAATGCATCATCATATCAGATATCCGGTGCGGAACTCACAGTAATCATAGATGACAATGTTTCACAAACATTGTCTATTTCAACTGTGTACAGTACCTATACTGCTTTGAGTTTTGATTTTAATCTTGATGTGGGTGTGCATGAACTAAGGATAAAAGCTTATAATCCTGTTTACACTACCAGTAGTAAGAAATATCCTATAGTGGATAATGTTGTTATTAGACCACCGAATCTGGGTGATAAATATTATTACACCATGTTTAAGGCATCTTTGCAGCCAGATGTTGAGCAAACACTGAGGATTCAGTTCTCTATTGATTCTGAACATGATTTTTCATTTATCCGTGATAACAGGTATTTACTTCCAGGTCTTAGGGTTACGATGTTTGAGAATGTTAGTTCTGACAATTTGTACATTGTTGATTATACTGGTAAATCTATCTACTCTAATGTTTATAAGGGCACACCCATAGGTCCTAATGGGTATCAGGTGGATGTTATGATTCCATTGGATTATGCTCCTCCTAGTCAGGTGGAGGACAGGGTGTTTCAGATTACGCCTATGTGGTTAAGTGTTAATGGAAGTGAGTATCCTCTTGTAGCACCACTGAATGCAAACCATGTTAAATTTGCATCTTTTACTCACTTGATTGGATTTGGTATTCCTCATATTCTGTATATTAAACCCTCTCTTGATTTTGATAGCATATCCCTTGTTGTAAATGAAAACATGAATAATATCACCGGTAGTGGTACTTATGTTTTTGGTGGCTACACAATTTTTGTGATTAATGGGTCTTGGTCTGATTATTATTCTGATAATGTTCTTCAAAATGAGTTTAAAACCGTCGCGGGTACTGGTAATGATAGCAGTAACACACCGGTTGATGCGGTTTTGGTTCTTTCTAAAGATTCTAAAGATCTCATGGATATCCCTTATAGCATTTCAGATAGTTGGTCTGATGTTTGGACAGGGGTTTCTGTGGCGGGTGTTGAGGTATTAAATTTGATTCCAGACATAATTTTTGATGCACGGATTTATCTGGCTTATTCTTTTTTGAAAGCCTCTGGTGTTGAGAGAATAAATTTGGGTGGTGTTTCTGGTTATGGTTTGCTTGTGAGAGATAGGAGTTATACTATTGTAGGAATGAAAACAGCGGAATACATTGATATTACAAAAACATTACCGGTTTTAACTAAGAAAACAAACATGGTTCAAGCTTCATGTTATGAAGGTGGGCAGTATGTTGAGTATCTTACTATTACGAACGAGAAGGTTCTTACCCCTGAGGAATCCAGAATTCTTGCAGGTAATACTGAACAGATGCAGGCTGCGGTGAAATGGGTTAAGGCTGGTGCGGCTGTTATGGTTATTGGTATTGGTGTTTGGCAGGGTTGGGAGGTTTGGACTGGTGATTATGATGACACTACAAAGACTATTCAACTTACATTGATTGCTGTTGAAACCGGGATTGGTGTGTATTATGGGATATATATTGGAGAAAAGGTGGTGGTAGTTAATGGTAAAGTTACGGGTGTTCCATATGCTTCAGTTGCCTCTGTTGTGATTGGTTGGGTTGAGTGTGGTAGGCATCTTCAAATAGCATCCACGATTGATAGAAGTACGTATGTTGGTGAGATGAGATATAGGTCTGAGGTTGAGCTCGCTTTCGGTTCCGCTGTTGATGGAGCTATATGTGCAATACCTTACGGTGTTGTAGCAGAGTTTGCTTGGCTTGGTGGGATGATGCTTGGTAACTGGTTATTTAAATCAGATGTTCCTGTAGTATCTCTTGGTACTGCTTTGATTATAACCTTGGGCAATTTGCTTAATATCCCTACAAGTGCACAGATGGATCAATACAGGAAACAGGCATATGAGGATTTCAAAGATTATCTTCCTTGGAGAGCTTGCTATATGACATCTAACCCGCAGATATTTGTAGGATGAGATTGATGTATATAGGCTATCTAAACAAAGATGGAAAGATTCTTACAAGGGATGCAAAAGATATAGGTGCGGTACAATCACCGCTTTACGAGGTTACAATATGTGATGCAAAAGGTTATTTAATCCCCCGTTTGGATGAAAAAATAATAAGTGAAAATATCAGTTTTAAGTTTTGGGTTCATCTGCTTCATAAACATAGTGCTGACATCCTCCTAGATGATCGTGCTGGGAAAGGAACAATTTATATTACTAACATGCGTGTGGTATTTGTCCGCACTCCAAAGATGTATGTTAGACATGAGATGATGAGTGCTTTTGGTATGGCATCAGAGGTTGCTAATATTCTGAAACAAAAATCTTTGAGGAAAAGTGAACTGAAAGAGTATTGTGAGATTCCTCTGGATGAAATAATTAACTTAACCACTTTTATAAAAAACGATAAACGATATGGTACTATTAGTATTTTGAGCAAAACTGGTAGAACCTACTTATGTGGTGATTTATCTCAATCTGAGATAGATGTCTTAGATACCATTCTAAAACACACGCTTGTAAAAACCGAAACAAAGGGCTTATTCTCAAAAAAGACAATGTATTGGTATGTTGATCCTGAGAAGATAAAAAACTTAAAGAGAAAACCTGGTAAGGTGGGTATATGAAAATAAGAAAACACGCTAACAGAATTGGTAAGGTTGGAAGTGTTCTTCTTGGATTTGGTGCAATACTGATTTTTGTCAGTTTTTTTGTCCTTATGTGGGGCAGACCATTTTCAGATTTTGTCGCAATCCTTTTTGTGTTTTTAGGTTTAGGCGGTTTCTCTTTTGTTGGTTTAGGTTTTTATTTGATTAAAAAAGAAATGAGGATCTATGATTATTTGGAGGGAAGATTAGAGGAAATAAAGGCTGAAGAGCAAATGGTGTATGGTCAAATGTGGAAAAATATTATGTATGGTCTTTTGGTTTTTACAGGGTTTTTGATGCTTATCAGTGTTCCTGTAAATATATTGTCGAATATTTTCAATTATTTAGAGGGAATTATAATCTCTTTGAGTATTTTTGTTATAGGATGTCTTCTCCTCTTTTCTGCTTGGTGTATATATAAAGAAAAAAGGTATATGTTTAAAATGGGGGCAATATCTTTATTACTTGCTGTTGGGAGTGAAGGTCTGAGTGTTACCAAAGCATCTATTGTAGGGAATTATGGGATAATAGCATTTGGGATTCTTGTCTTATGGATGTTTCTTATTACATTTTGTGCTTTGATAGTTTTTTACATGAAATCTCGTAAGAGAAGAAAGGTGGTGAGATGATGAAAACTGAAACGATGAAGAAAGTTGCAGGGGTTTTGTTAGGTGTTCTGGGTGTTTTTTCCCTTATTGGTGGTTTTAGTTATGTAGCAATGGCTGCAAAATGTTTATCAGTTGAGTTCAGAACCTTGTATTTGCTCTATGCTGTAATTCCTCTGATACTTGGTTTTCTGTTACTGTTTTTTGCTTGGGGTATACTAAAAAATAAGGGTTGGGCAATGATTGGTGGATTGATACTTTCTATAATTCTAGCAGTTTTTGAAGGTATAGGTATTGTAAATTCTTTTGCTAAACTGCAGTCCTCTTTTTATGAAAAGTATCCTCAGTTTAAATCAGAAGTTTATGCTGGGATAGTAGTGGATGTTTTTATGTTGATTGTTTGTGTGGTGACTGCTGTGTTGTTGGTGTTTTGTGTTAGGAAACAAAGGGCTGGAACAATGATAGGGCAACAGATGTATCAACCACATTTTACTCCGATGATGGTTAAATGTCCGTATTGTAATATATCTTTCCAAATCACACCTACTAAAAAACCATTCAAAGTCAAATGCCCAAGTTGTGGCAAGGAAAGCATGCTGAGGTGACGAAAAATGTACATAGCACCAAACAATAAACTTTCAAACCATTTCAGAAAAAAGCAGGTTGAGAAAACTGTTTGGGTTGAAGATTCAGGTGTTTCAGGTTCTTTCTATCAGAATAT
>JASEEW010000135.1 GCA_030019485.1 Thermoplasmatales archaeon
AGTCACCCCACTTCAGCTCAACATACTCCCCAGGACTAAATCCATCCTTTGTTTGTAGCACCCAACCATCACTAAGTTCTATTGTTTCTGCTTTGCCTGTCCCTGAGAACATAACAGCTATCATTGTTACCGTCAACACTATCGCGATCACACCTTTTATTTTCATTCTTTATTCCGCCTCCTCACCTGTTAAATGTCAATCGTATCCGGTAGCGGTACGATATCATCCTGATTTCTTACTTTTAGATTGGGGGTGCATAGTTTTACTCGTTTAAATATGTTTCTATCATATTTTCAGTTTCATACTATTATGTGCAAAAATTCATTATATTTTTATCATTTTAGCAAATATCTATTAATCTCAACATTGTTTAAAATTTTAGAAAAAATTGATTACTTTGATCTACTCATCGCATTGAACATTTTCAAGAAGATTGGTGCAGAAAAAAGGGTTGAAAAAACAGGAGAGGTGCTGAATAAAACATAGTTTATGTCATGTTCTTGATTTTGTTTTGAATTTCATTCATGTTAAATTCCTTTAAAATGCTTATGAGTTCATTTGAGTAGTTGTGTTCTATTATGCCCTGCCCCTTTTCATCTACTATCTTAATTGCCCCCTCTTTATCTCCTGCTTTAAGTAGATGGTATATAGCTTCAACATAGGAGGCATCATTTTTTTCATTTAAGTAATAATCTGCTGTCCTCCTATGCAACTCTGCTTTTGTTTTTGGTATCATTCTGGAATAGAAAAGCGCCCTGATAAGATCATGAGTATCATAAACACCCCCCGATATCTGCAGCAATGATTTATCAACTAGTCTGTCAATCGTATCATATCCTATTTCATCATCTGCTATAAAAAAAGCATTTTCCTTAAACGGGTATCTGAACACGGATGCTATACTTAATGCGTTTTTTTCCTTCTCAGTAAGTTTTGAAAATATTTCTTCTTGAATATACCTGGCAATGTTTGGGGCAGCAGCACCTGCTTCATCAACAAACTCAAGGCATAATGGATGCCCACCTGTTAGCAGGTACAGTTTTTTAAGGTTTGTTTTTATGTTTCTTTCTCTCAGCAGTTCTCTGCTGGCTGACTCATCCAGCCCCTGCAGGAGCATCTCAGATACTGTTTTCCGTATAATAACCTCCTTTCTGCTGTAAAAAGGAGGTATCCATCTGCCCATAACAATAACCTTAACACTGTCAGCCCCCTCTAAAATATCTGCGAGTGAAGAAAAGAAGCTTATTTCAGGCTCCTTTGCTTTGTGAAAATCATCAAAAACAAGCAGGCAGTCAGCATTTTTCAGATGGGTTTTTAGGATTGCTGAGATTTTCTCCATATCAATCGTTTCTTTTGATTTAATCTGGATTTTTAACTGCCTTCTCCCGCTCAGATACAAAAAATCTGACAGGCGTGTGAGCATATTTTTCAATGTGCTCCAATCATGAAATCTGTACCAGAACACATTCTTTTTTGCTTTATACTCTGATACTATTTTTGCTATCAGTGTTGTTTTACCAATACCCGCAATGCCCTTTACAACAACAATTTTGGGATAAAAACCCTCAACCCATTTTTTCAGGGCAGTCAGCTCTTTTTTCCTTCCGAAGAAATGCCCTGGTTCCGGCGCTATTTCCGAGAAATCAATAAATTCTCTTTTCTCCCTCAACATGTTAAGGTCGAGTGTTCCATCCTCAGCAACCGTGTTAACCAGATCAAGGATATTTGCATCTTTTTTCAATTTTTTTACCTCTGACAGCTTCATCTCCTCCAGTTTATCTTTTTCCTTAAGCAGCACAACTGTGTTTTCAGCGTTTTCTTTTATACCTGCAGCCATTTTTAAGCCTTCATCTGTCAAAAAATAAATGTTCATCCTCTTTTTTTTACCCCTGATATGGGCAAGCCTTTCCCCAATAAGCCCTTCTTCAGCCAAATCTGATAACGCCCTTGAGACAAGGCTCCTGGCAGTCATAACAGAATCTGCCATACCCTCCTGTGAGAGATGAAACGGAAATAAAGCATGCTCTGAAAAACCATCTTTTTTTCTGATTTCAGGGTATTCCATGAGATGAAGCAGTATCTTCTCCTTAATGCTAAATCTGTCCACAATATATTATCTATTTCATCCAATATAAATATTTGTACATGTACATCTTATCATGTAAAATGTATCCAGAACATTTATTAAGGCAGAAGTATTTAGCTTTCCAAAGCAGACTCAGTTATGGTGGTAAGATGAAAGGTGTGAATAATGGCTGGGATGAAGTAACAAAATTTGTTGAGGATGCTAAAAGAAAAGGAGGAAGAAACATGTTGAATAAAAAGATTTTAATAGGAGTGGTAATAGCAGTGGTAGCAGTGTTGGTTGGGGCAAGTCTTTTTGTTGTGCTGCAAGCCCCTGAAAAAGCACCTGCGGGTGCTGTGTACGGCGTTGAGATGACTTGTTCTGAAAATTCAAAAACTGCTGCGCCAGGGGATATAGCAACATACACAATTACTGTGGAAAACACAGGCAACACAAAGGACACAGTCACTGTTTCAAAGTCAGGACCAACTGTCTTGAATTGGGTTGCAGAATTGAGTGCAGTATCTGTTGAGCTCAATGCTGGGGAATCGAAAACTGTAACCCTGATTGTTACAGCACCAATCGTTGCTGTTGAGCCTGCTGTGGTTACTGTCACCGGGACATCGCAGGGTGATTCAAGTAAATCTGATTCTGTGACAACAACCACAACACTGTCTCCAACATTCGGGGTTAATGTTACATCTGATGACCGATTCCATTTTGTTTCTCAGCTCATACCAACCCTGTATGATGTTGTCGTAAAAAACACTGGGGATGTTCAGGAAACAATAAATGTGAATATCACAAGGGATAAAATATGGGATGTAAGCGGGTCTTACAACGGAAGCCCTGAAATCCATGACATTCCAGCATTTAGTCCTGGTGAATTTACAACATTTGATGTTACTTTAGGCCCAGGCGAATTTAGCGCAATTGAAATAAGGGTTATAGCACCTGCAGATGCCACATGTAATGATAAGGCTGTTGTTACAGTAACTGGAACAATAAGTCCTGGTGAGTACAGCCCAGGGGAATACGGTCCAGGTGAGTTTGGTCCTGGGGAATTTGTAACACTGGAAACAACAGTAAGGAAAATAACATCAGTTTATGTTACAGCAGAAAAAATGGGAATGGATGGCATACATGTTTACGCTTATGACTCAAATGACCAGCAGGCAGTTGGTGCAAATGTCTATGTTGATAACAAGAAAAAGGGCACAACAGATGAAAACGGTGAGCTGGACATAACAGGTCTCAGGAGCGGATGGATGGATGTTAAGGTTGTTTACAAGGGCTGTGCTGCGGAGAAATCAGTTGCTGTTGGTGAGGTGCTCTTCATAGAGGCAATACAAGTTGGCGGCATAAAGGGAGCAAGTGGGTATTCCTATCAAATATATGTTTCTAACTCTACAGGCGTGGCAGTTTCAGGCGCTAGCGTGTACATTAACAACAAATTATACGGTTCTACAGATGCTAACGGCTTATTGAGTATTACACTTCGAGATGGTAAATACAAGATTGAGGCCATCAAAAAAGGCAGTGTAACTTACGGCAATGCTACCGCTGATGTTGGAACAGTTATCTATGCAGAGGCTTTTGTATTTGCAAACGATGCAGATGGCGAGAAAAATGACGTAGTAATCAATGTAACAAATAGTACAGGCGGTCCGGTGGCAGGTGCATCTGTATATATAGACAATGCCTATGTTGACACCACAGATGACAATGGTCAAGTATATGATTACGATTTACAGCATAAGGAGCATCAAGTAGATGTGTACTATGGCAATGCTACTGCAAAGACAAAATTTCATATCGGCGATTATATCTTAGTTTACGCACATTTATACGCTTTGGATACAGACGGCTACTATAATGATGTAACAGTAGAAGTATATGATGACAAAGGTAACTGGGTAAATGGCGCAAAGGTATATATTGACGACGCCTATAAAGGCAAAACAAAAGACAATGGAACATACACAGAAAATAATCTTTCTGCAGGGACTCATGTCATAAATATTACGCATGGGAATAAGTTTGCATCTACAACAATTTATATTGAAGGCGATGTTGTCAACGAATTATTTGTCAAAGCATACGTGATAGATGAGTACATTTCAGGCAGTATTGTGTTTGGTAATGTGACAGTATGGGTCTGGGATGCTAACTGGACACCCATAGAAAATGCTACAGTATATATTGACAGTTATGCGCAGGGTGAAACAGGTGCGGATGGTACTTTAACAAGATATGGATTTGAAACAGGTATACACTTTGTAGATGTGTACTATGGTGGCTTACATGCATACATCGAATTTGTTATCGGCGAAGTATGTTATCCTTACGCATATGCAACCGCTTTGAATGGTGATGGGATATACAACGATGCTGTGATCTATATATATGGTGCAGATTGGTATTTAGTGAGCTGGGCAAAAGTCTACATTGACGGCAATTATCTTGGTAATACAACAACAGGAGTATTCTATGCATATAATTTCACAGACGGCTGGCATACTGTTGATGTTTACAATAATATCTACGGCAGCACAAGTTTCTATGTTGGTACTGAGTACATTTACGCATACGCATACTCAGGCGATTTTGATTATGATGGAGCAAGCGATGATGTCATAGTATATGTATATGACCAGAATTGGCATCTTGTTTCTGGTGCGGATGTGTACATTGACAGCATATATAAAGGCAACACAGCAGAGCATGTAGATGAATATGGTACATCATACGCTTACTTAGAGGA
>JASEEW010000136.1 GCA_030019485.1 Thermoplasmatales archaeon
GTTACAGATGGAAGCGGAAACCGGGATACTGACACGGTAAACATCAGGGTAAAAGACAGGGTGCCGCCGAATGCAAACGCAGGAGAAAACCAGGTGGTATCCCATGGAATAACAATGCATTTTGATGGTTCAAACTCAACAGACAACGTTGGGGTAGTCAACTATACATGGACATTTTTTGATAATAGTAATATTATGTTGTATGGCATCAATCCGGAATATGTCTTCCTTACGTTAGGAACACACATTGTTACGTTAACCGTGAAGGATGAAGCAGGCAACATTGATACTGATACGGTTAACATTGTTGTAAAGGATGCTACAAAACCGACAATAGAAATTATTTCCCCGGAACCAGTTGTGCATTCCAGGGACTGCATTGTAAAATGTGTGGTGACAGATAATGTAAAAGTGGAAAGTGTAAAGGTCAGCCTTAACAATTACAGCTGGAGTTCCTGCATCAGGGAAGATGCTGATGAATACGCCGCGACACTCATACTTAAGAATGGGGAAAACATGGTTTACATCAGGGCGACAGATTCTTCTGGCAATGTAAACACAACAAGCATAACAGTGCTTGTAGAAGCGCCTGAAAATGCATTTCCTTTATTCACACCAAATACAATGCTCCTGCTCATCGGTATGATTTTCTGCATATCAGCAACAATTATTTTGGAGCATAAGCCAAAAAGGAGAAAAGGACTATAAGTGTAGCATCAAAACCTCAGCAAAAAGTCAAGATAAAATTTATCTGTCTTCTGAGATGATTAAAATTAGGAAAACAGTAGTGATAGAAACTGGGTAACCACATCTTGAACTGCGTATTCAAAGGGATGGAAAAGTATTTTAGAGAGCAAAAAGATATTCTCTTGCGGATATCGTCCCTTTAGGAGGGTGTGTGTGACTTCGATACGGGGAATAAAATGAATTTGACAAAATCTGTAAACCAATCAAAAAGAGTTTTGTTTGTAATTTTTGTATCAATAATTTGTATAATGTTTCAATCAAATTGTCTTGCTAAGGCATCGAATATTGTTGTAGAAGCTAATAAATCTACAGTTTCTCTGACTCAGGGCGATTCAACTGTAATCTCAATTAGAATTACAAACCAAGAAAATATAACATTGAATGGGGAAGTGCTTATAGCAAATATTAAATCGCCGTATGCACCTCATGGGGAGTTCAATGGGGCCTCGTCAAAACCAATCGTTCTTTTAACTAATGAGTCAACTAATGTATCTTTAAAAATCACCACAGATTGGAGCACAAAGCCAGGAGAATATAATCTCCCAATTTATCTAAGAAATAATACGGGAGATTCTAAAAAAGTCCTGACGATAAGTATTATTGTAAATCAATGTGTTGTCCCAATAATTATAGGAATAGTAATTGTTATCATGGTAATCGTTATTGTAGCACTTGTTATTATGATTAGACGAAAAAAGTCTCATGAAAAATAATCCTTAGTGGAAAAATTAAGATTATAGAAAATAATATGATGCAATGCTTCCGTACCTTGATGCAATTGGTCACTTAAACCTCAGCAGTCCCCCTACGCCGCCAAGCTCTTTTAATGCAGGATTGTCTTCTACGAACTCAATTTTTGTGTCTGCTCTTTCTGCAAACTCAATAATTTCTTCAACCACATCGACCTCTGATGTTCTGCCGTCGCAGTACGGACATCTGTTCTTTACACCAGCATCAGCAGCCTGGCATTTCTCACAAATCCATCCTCTTATTTTATAATCCTTGCTTATTAGCAGCAGTTCTATCTGACCGTTTCTCACAGCATCCCCTGTTTCCTTCAAACCATAGACTGCAAGACCGTTCCTCAGTATTTCCTCCTTTAATCTGCTCATGTTTTTCTCACTTGTTTCCTTTTCATCCTTTAAGACAGCTTCCTCAGCCTTTGAAACAAGCCTGCCTTCAGTTTCATCAAAATCCACATCAATTGTATCCACAATTTTGGACTTAATCTCATCCGGCAGAAAATTTTTGAGCATTATTTTTGCATTACCTGGGCCTGCAATAACAATTTTGACAACATCATGGTTTAAAAACAATTTTTTCACATCCTCCGAAACATCCTTTAGAAAATGGTTAACCGCACCCTTTCTCAGCCTCTGAAAACGTGCCTGTGACATCCCGCCTTTTTTATGCCTGTTCATGATGTCTTTTGCTTTTTTCTTTTTATACCCAATCCTGCCTGAGGAAACAACATAAATTTTTGCCCTCTGGCTGTCCAGAAGAACAAGCCCGAATGTTTCGTATTCATCAATCAGTCTTGCAACAGGCCTGATGTACGGTGAGCTGTCAACAATCAGCAGGTTTTCAACAGGCAGTCCTAATTTGTATGCTCTAAAAAAGCCATGCATATTTGATGCAAATATAACAAGTCCTTTCTGTCCTTTTTCCCTGCTGCTTTTATCCAGGTATTCCTCTATCGTCTGCATTGTTTTTTCAAAATTCTCAGACAGTTCCCTGTTTTCTTTCAGAACAGAACTGCAAGTCTTCTTTCTTCTCTCAACAAATTTATTATCCAGACTTTCCATATTCAAATAAAGACTGACATATGAATCCCTGCTCTCAGAATCATAAACCTCTGAGAGCCCCTTAATCCCTATGTTTTTCAGGTCTGCGAGCATTATATCTGATAAGAGGCTTTCGGGTATTTATTATTAACCTTCCTGGGAAACCTTAAAACCCTTTAGACACATTTATTCTTTGATGCTTGACTGGGCAGAGAAATACAGACCAAAAAATCTGAATGAGGTTGTTGGGAATAATGATGCGGTAGAGAAAATAAGGAGATGGGCAGAATCCTGGGAAAAGGGGGTGCCGAAAAAGAAAGCGGTCATACTTGTTGGAGACCCCGGGACTGGCAAAACGTCTTCTGCGATTGCGCTGGCAAATGATTTCGGATGGGGCGTGATAGAGCTGAACGCATCTGACCAGAGAAACTATGAGAAAATAAAAAAGGTAGCCATGTTCGGTGCGGTGTATGAAACATTTACAGACAAAGGTGATTTTATTCTTTCTAAAGAAGGTGGAAGGAAGCTGATCATACTTGATGAGGCAGACAACCTGTTTGGAAAGGAGGACAAGGGGGGAATGAGGGCTATTGTTGAAACAATAAGAAGCACGAAGCAGCCTGTTGTTCTTATAGTGAATGATTACTATGAGCTTACAAGGAAATCAGGCATGATAAAAAATCTCTGCTTGACAGTAAGGTTTGAGCGCATAGGAGAAAATGGTGTGAAACACGTTTTAAAAAACATATGTGAAAAAGAAAATGTTGAATTCTCGTTTGATGCGCTTGAAAAAATATCCAAGCATTCAAATGGTGATTTGAGGTCAGCAGTCAATGACCTTCAATCATTATGTACCGGAAGAAAAAAAATTTCAGCAGAGAATACATCTCTACTCGGGAACAGGGATTTGAGGACAAAAATTTTCAATGCCCTGTCTGACATACTCAAATCAAGGGATGTAGAAAAATCAAGAAATGCTGTTTTAAGCCTTGATGAAACGCCTGACTACCTGATTCTGTGGCTTGATGAAAACCTGCCGCTGGAATACAGGGGCCCTGAGGATTTAAAAAATGCTTATGAAAAACTGTCAAGGGCTGATGTTTTTCTTGGAAGGATAAGGAAAAGGCAGTACTACGGCTTATGGGGTTATGCAAACAATCTGATGACAGCAGGTGTTTCCCTAGCAAAAAACAAATCATACCATGGTTTTACAAGATACCGTTTTCCTTTATGGCTTTCAAAAATGAGCAGGACAAAAAGCATGAGGGCTGTGCAAAACTCTGTTCTGCAAAAAATTGGAAGGCACTGCCACACATCAAGAACCACTGTGAGGGAGGATATCCTGTTCCTGTTCAGGTATCTTTTCAAAAACGACAGGGTTTTTGCTGTGGGAATGCTGACAAAACTGGCTCTTGAGGATGAGGAAATAGGTTATCTTCTGGATGAAAAACCTGATTCTGTTAGGGTAAGGCATCTGATGGAGGAAGCAGAAAAGATTCAGGAACCAAAAGGGGAAATAAACGTCTTTGAGGATTACGGGAAAGAAGAAAAAGAAGAAGAAACAGAAGAAAAAACAGAGGAAGCAAAAAAAATAGAAGACTCAGAAAAAACAGAACAGAAAAGCCTTGGGGAGTTTTGAAAGATTGGGAAAATAATATGGTAGTTGGTGTTCCTTTAACTAATCAAGGGTTGTTTGTCAATTAGGTTTTACGGTGTTGTTACATTGATGTTAAAGTTGATCTAGGAATTCCTCAACAGTTAGACGTATGCTAACTGTAAGAGGCATTCCTTTTTCCGCCCTAACACTGAGGCATTGTTTAATAGCATCCTTAATGTTTTCTATGGCTTCCTGCTCAGTTTTACCTTGACTCACACATCCTGGAATGGAGGGGCATTCCACAACATATTTCACACTACTCACCAACAAATAATTATGTGTTTTCTACTATTAAAAACATCTCAGCACAGGCTCAAAATTAGCATTTCCCGATACTTCATAAACAAAAATAAAATTCGTCCTCCACATGGGCTGAGGCGCCCAAACGAGGTTCAATGTGTGGTTGCACACTAGATAACGCAGGATTGAGAAAATGTAATGTATGCGGTAAAATGTTTAAATCCCAGATACTGTTGCCCCCCCTGTTTAAATGAGATGCTGGACCCTGTACGGGTTGATTGCATTCTTATATCTTTGAATTTCACTGGGTGCTGCTCCCCTCCAGTCCTCGGTTTTCCTTTGGATTTTCATGGATACCTACAACTATTCCAAATCCCATAAA
>JASEEW010000137.1 GCA_030019485.1 Thermoplasmatales archaeon
GAAAAAGTTTAGAACAGGTATTAAAACTTCATCCAAAACTCAGGAAAAGAATATTGTATTAAAAGCAAAGGAATTGAAGAAAAAACCTTTTCTAATTCTGCCAGAATGCAGAGGAGAATGCAGGAAATGCCCCTTTGACAAAATAAAAAAGCAGATAAAAAAGATTCAGTGTCTAAATGAAGAAAAAATATCATATTTTACAAAGCATGGAAATCATTTAATTAGGGCTTATGCCGTATCCTTAACTATCGCTGGGTCTGAAAAGGCCCCCTATTTAGCAGTGGCACATCTCCCCCATGGCACTTTTGCATATGCTGTAAGAGGGAAAACAAAGAAGGAGAAACTGCTTGGTGTACAGTATTATGATGACCCTGTGTTGAGATTACTAAGTATTGCGGATATTGCTAAAAAGAAAAAACTACATGTCTATTCAACCAAAAATTGTTTTGTCTGTACAGGCAAAGAATCAAAACCCCCGGAAAAATTTATTGAAGACATAATGCAAATTCTGGGAACGAATCTGAAATGCAAAGACAACATTTATTCCTGTCAGCACGATTCTGTTCTCAGTTTAAAAATCAGTTTTCATAACACAACAATTCTCATATGTAAATCATGCGCTTCAGACAACAACACATTTTGCACGTTTGCCAGACATATGCTAAGTCCAAAAATAAAAAAGGAGTTTAACATAAATGTTGTTTTTCACCCTGAATGCATGATGAAGTGCGAGACCTGCAAAATTGATGTGCATACTCCAAATGATGTGCTTCAGAAATATATAAACGACAATGTAACAGATAAGGAATTTATTGTGGATTCTGCTGATAAAATGAAAGAGGAAATAAGAAATCTTAATCAAAAAATTTTCATTGCGGATAATAAATGCTATGGTTCTGATGATAGCATGTTTATTAACCTTTTTAATCCAACAGATGAGGAGAGAACAGGACTGAAAACTATTTTGGAAAAATTAAAAGCTCCTTTGATAGTAGAAAAGGCAACGCCCAACAAAATTTTGTCCCTTTACTGGGATAAATTTGGAAAAGATATATTATTTGCATTAACAAATGATAAAAGTATCTCTGAAGAGATGCAAGGTAAGAATGAACAACCATCCCAGATATTGAAAATGGCTGTGATTAAATGCAAACAAAAAGGCATATTTACATCACTTCCATCATATGCCAGTCTCCCACCTGTAGCAGAATTTGCAGATAAAATTGCCAAAACATACAAGACCAAAGGTAGCGATGAGGCTTTAAAGGAAATTGAAAAATTAAAAACCGAGGATACAAAAATTAAATCCGTAGCATACGCATTTTTGCTCGTATTTGGACGGACAAAAGGAAGAGAATGGCAGTATTCCCAGATCGACAAAGAGTTTGCCCAGTTTCTAATGAAGGGAACTAAAAATCTGATTGAAGCAAAAGCAGAGGAATATCATAATGCTTTGCAGTCATTGCTGAAAGATACAGGCTCCACAGAAATTATTCGAAAGGATTAAATTTAGATAGAACATTAATACTGCGTGGGCTCATGGTCTAGTGGTTATGACGTCACCCTGACAGCGAAAGTTCTGTAAGAACTATAAAACCGTCAGAGCGGTGAAGGTCTCCGGTTCAAACAGGTGTAAGGTGTAAATGGTAAGGTGTAAGTGAATAATACTTAAACCTTAAACCTTTACACCTTAAACCTTAGAAAATCCGGATGAGCCCATTCCCTAATTAAAAACGAATTACTGCTGAGCAAAAAATGATTCCGGAAAACCTGAGAATTTCATAATAGGCCTCAAAACTTTTTTGCCGTGCTTCCATCTGTAGTAGAGATAATATGCAAGTACAGAACCAAGCATTATTTTCCATTTTGCTCCTGGACTCCAGAGCTCTATGTTCCTGCGCCAGCATGTTGCAATAAAATCCCACTGCAAATCCGACAGATTGCGTAAATCTGCCTGCTTTGCTTTATTTAACAAACAATCCTCCTCCGATGTAAACAACAGTGGTACATAAAATATCTTTGCATCCTTTAATTTGTCTATTAGTTCCATGGTAGCCAGTGAATCTTCAATCTTTTCATCAGGCAGACCCATGATGAGGGTGGCCAGTGGATATATGTCATTGTCATTGAGTATCCCAATTCCTGTGGTAACTATTTCATGCCATTCTTTTGGCTTATACGGCAGAACTTTTCCTTTCATGTATTTTTCCATCAATTTTGTGCTACCTGTTTCTATCCCTATTTCAGTGGATGCAACCTTTTTTCCATTCAGCCTCCATCTGCCTTTATTTGCCAAAATTGCCCCTATCTCTTCTATCATTTTTGGGTCATAAACCACAGGTGCGAGTGCCGCATGTGCTATCTGTATATAATCAACACCCGGTATTTTATCAACGGTTCTGAGCATCTCTACAATGGCTTCCCTGTTAGGTATGAACCTTTCTTTGCATTTGTATAAAAAGACATCGTCTGTTTGTAATGTGATCATTTTTGAGCCTGCTTTTGCATTAACCTCAACTTCTTTTTTTATCTTTTCTAAAGGGAAAGAATATCTTGTTCTCATTGTAGGTGAGCAGAACTGGCATCCTCTCCCACATCCTCTTGTGATTTCAACAACACCAAAAAGTGCAGGTTTTTTTATTAACGATATTTCCTCAGGTTTTGGTTTTTCCCCCTCAGCAGTTTTAGGCAGCATTTCATTATTCAATGCTTTCCTGAATATTATCGGCACGATGTGTTCCCCTTCACCTGTCATCACAGTATCTATACCATATTCCTCCTGCTTGTTTCCCCTGATGATCTGCCATGCACCAGCCCCACCAACTATTATTTTTGGTTTATATTTTTTCAGAACAGGATGGTTAATCAATTCTTTGAACTCTGCTGCTGCCAGAGGCTCATCGCCAAAACCCACAATGGATGTGTATGTTCTGCTGACAAAACCTATGCCAAGCGGGTCCATTGTTGATATGCCAACAACCTTTGTATTGGGGCCAACAAATTTGTGTAGATTATACTGCGTGCATGTAACAACGTTTTTTTCACCATACTCATCTGTTAGCACAGATTCCATTTTTCTCAGACCATAAGGTGCGAATTTTGCGCTACCATCATCATTATCTTCTGTTATAGGATACCAGTATTTCCTTAAAATGTCTACTGGGATTACTTTTGAAGGAAAACCTCCTGTGAATGCAATGAATGGATTCAAATGAAAATCACTCATTTCTATATGTGAAGCTGTGAGTACGATGCGTGCCCCATTTTCCTTGTTTTTCTGAAACATTTTACCCCCCCAGGATGCAACTTCTATAGGATCTTTTCTTTTTTTTCATATTTTCCAGCTAGGTATGCATGTGCAAGTTCTGACGAGTCTCTCAATGCCTAACCCTGCTTTTATTCCTTCATCCTTTGACTGCCAAACACCCATCACATCATTCTCATCAAACCCCATTTTCTCAGCCTTTTGCTAATCTGTTAAGCCTTTCTATTTTCCTAACCAGCTCGCATTTTACCTTTGCCGCAATCTCCTTTAGAGGCTTGATTGAATATCTGTAAGCCAACTTTTTAGTTTTTGTAATCCCTATTTTTCTGTTTAAAAAACCATTCCTCAAAAGAGCAGTTATATGTGTTCTCACAGCCCTTTCTGATTTTTTTGTTTTCTTGGCTATTTCCGATATCAATAGTTTATCTTCTTCTGCTATGGCAGCTAAAATTTCAGAAGAGGTTTTAGGTAAACTTGAAAATTCAGCTAGTTCGTTAATGGTTTCCTGAGATTTATTATTCCCTCTCATCCTAGATTTGTAATGAGATGCGAATATATATGCCTTTCTATTTTCTAAGGTATGAACATTAATTTTCATAGCTGGTGAAACAGTTTTATGATATATAAGTTAAAAGGTGTTATGCTTCGGAATGCTAAACGCATTCCTTGCATCTCTCTTGACTTTGTCACTTCGAGAAAGCGAAGATTTTTAAGAACTGAATGAGATACAGTCTTAATGCCCTGGTAGTGTAGTGGTCTATCATGCAGGCCTGTCGCAGCCTTTTCTCTTTTCTAAAGAAAAGAGAAAATGTCTGGCGATCTACGGAATTTGCTATGCAAATTCCGTACGATGCTAGGAAAACGCCTTCGGCGTTTTCCGTCGCAAAAGAGAAAAGAACGACCAACTTTCAGTTGGTCTAGCGATTTACCTTCGGTAAATCGCATTTTTTTCTTTCTTGAGCCTCAAGGTTGCAGTTAGCCTGCGACTCGGGTTCAAAAAGGTGTAAGCAGTAAGTTGTAAGGTGTAAGTGGATAACACCTAAACCTTAAACCTTTAAACCTTAAACCTTAGAAAATCCCGACCGGGGCGTTCCTCTGGGGTATCAGTATGTCAGGTCCAGCTGAATCCAAGATTGAGTTGAAAAACGCAAGGGCTTACCTCCACCTGCCTGATGAGGCAACCCGCTCTAAGATTCTTCACATAGATATTGAGCATCCTTTGATTAATGAAATAATAAAACCAAAGGAAGCAACATATGCCGCCGGCAAATACGGTGGTGTTTTTATTGGTTTAAAAAAAGAGATGATTGAGCGTGCAAATAAGATTTTGAAGGAAAAAACGGATTGAGAGGGGAGTAGTGTTTTTCCACATAATTTTTATACTCTAAAATGGATACCAAATAAGACGGGCTCATGGTCTAGCGGTTAACATCGCCTTCAGTGCTCGCTGAAAATGATGTCCGCAGATGACGTCGCTCTCACACAGCGGAGGTCTCCGGTTCAAAAAGGT
>JASEEW010000138.1 GCA_030019485.1 Thermoplasmatales archaeon
GCCCATATAAATCAACCATGGGAAAGCGGGAGGCTAGTTAGCAAAACGCAAAAGTCCAGTAAATCATTAATAATGGATAATCCCATTCTTTTCACATGATAATCACCAAACAGAAAGACATTGATGATTTGTTAAATGCTTTGAGAGATGGGCCAATTTTCATAGCTGGATGCAGCAAGTGCGCCACCCTCTGCCATACCGGAGGGGAGAAAGAAGTGCTGGCAATGAAAGAGGTGTTGGAAAAGAAAAATTTAAAAATTTCTGGTTGGGTTGTACTGGACCCAGCCTGCCATTTACAGAATGATAAAAAGCTTCTTCGCAGTCACAAGAAAGAATTAGAAGAATCCAAAGTTGTCCTAGCTCTCTCATGCGGCAACGGCATCCAAACTTTATCAGAGATACTAGATATTAGAATTGTAGCCGGCACAGACACACTCTTTCTGGGTGAGATAAAACATGTCAATGAATTTGAAGAGAGATGCGTGATGTGCGGAGAATGTATTGCAGACCTCTTTGGTTTTTGTCCTATTGCCCGCTGTCCCAAAAGCATGCTAAACGGTCCCTGCGAAGGTGTAAAAAACGGAAAATGTGAGGTTGACCCAGGGATGGATTGCGTCTGGCATCTCATCTACGAGCATCTAAAAGAAACAGGGCATCCGGAGGTATTGGAAGTGATTCAGCCTCCAAAGGATTGGTCAGTATCTGCTGGGAGGGGAAATAAATGGAAGATATGAAATCTGGAAGTAATCTAGAAAAAGTTCTTGCAAAAGGGGATTTTGCTGTCACTGCTGAGATAGGACCGCCAAAAGGCTCGGATCCAAATGTGATAAAACGTAAGGGGGAGTTACTCAGGGGATATGCAGATGCTTTCAATGTCACAGATAACCAGACCGCGGTGACGAGGATGTCGAGCATGGCTGCTTGCGCTATCCTCCAGGAAATGGGATTAGAAACAGTCATGCAGATGACCTGCAGGGATAGAAACAGGATTGCACTTCAGAGTGATGTTCTTGGAGCCTCCGCCATCGGAATAAAGAATATACTTTGCTTAACCGGGGATCATCAATCATTTGGGAATCATCCATCTGCTAAAGGAGTTTATGATATAGATTCCGTCCAACTTATCCAAACCTTGAAGATTATGAGAGAAGGGCGATTCTTAAGTGGGGATAGGATATTATCTGGAGCAAACAAAATATTTATAGGGGCTGCTGCAAATCCTTATGCAGAGGCATATGCTGGGATATGCCGCCTTGAAAAGAAAATCAGGGCTGGAGCTGAATTCATCCAAACCCAGAGCATTTTCTCTATAGATGGGTTTGAGGAATGGATGAAAGAGGTTAGAAGTAAAAATCTTCATAAAAAAGTACATATCCTTGCAGGTATCACCCCCCTTAAGTCTATTGTGATGGCGGAGCACATGAAGAATAGGGTTCCCGGAACTTTTATTCCAGAAGAGGTTATAGTTAGGATGAAAAATGCTAAAGATCCAAAAAAAGAAGGGTGTAAAATAGCCTTAGAGGTCATCGAAGAAGTAAAAAATATTGATGGGGTACATGGGATACACATAACTGCGGTTTTCTGGGAGGAAATTATACCTTTTTTAGTAAAAGAATCTGGATTCCTGCCAAGACCTAAGTGCTAGTACCATTGGCACATGCAAGTGATATGAAGACATACCCAAATAATGAGCTTATTAATTTTTCCTCATTAGTGGCGTTGTCCGAGAATTGAGTAGTGCATCCTGTTTTTGATGTTTTTTTTTAGAAATTTCTTATCCTCTAAATATTTTCACAGAAACATTTCTCGAGTAGTTTTGGAAGGCAACCAAGTGCTATCCGATCAAGATTAAAAAAATTGGGACTAACTATAAATTAATAGAACCTATAATATCTTGACATAAATTGCGCATGGATTACCTTGCTCCCATTTAGGATATGGGTCAATTGTTTCCAGATGTATAAAACCCATCTTTTCATAGAATCTCCGTGTTATCTCATAAGGAGGATATTTTACATCTTCAGAAAGTGTCTTAACCTGCAGCAGCCTGATACCTTGGAACTTTAAATCATGGGTGATATAATCAATAAGTGCAGAGCCAATCCCTTGGTGTTGATGTTCTAATTCCACTGCCGCCCATGAGATTTCAGCAACATGATTGTTTTTGCGATTTATTGTCATAAAACCTACTACTTCACCCAAATCTGTTGCAATATACAGCAAATGTTTTTTCATGTCTTTTCTCATTGTTTGAATAGCATTTTCAGTAAAATATTCAGATAATTCTTTTGCAATTAAAAGACAAGCATCAATGTGTTTTTTATCACACCCTTTCGATATCTTCATATTATCCCTCATGGATGAAAAACATAAATATATTATGGGTATATAAGGATATTAATGAACGTATCAATCGTAAAATGCAATGACTATTCAACCATGAAAAATGCCATTAAACAGTCTCTGGATTTGATTGGCGGGCTGGGAAGAATAATAAAACCAAATGACAGGGTTTTGCTTAAGGTTAATCTTCTTATGGCAAAAAAACCAGAGCAGGCAGTGACAACACATCCCTCTGTTGTAAAAGCAATAATACAATTGGTTAAAGAAAAAGATGGAATACCATTTGTTGGTGACAGCGCTGGCGGCGCAGGGCTAACAGATAAGGCATTTGAGGTTTCATGTATTAAAAAGGTTGCAGAGGAAGAAAACGCAGAATTGCTCAATTTTGAGAGAACAGGAACATACAGGATTAAAGGATTGAACATAGCAAAACCTTTGCTTGATTCTGATGTTATAATTTCTCTGCCAAAACTTAAAACACACACATTCACGTTTTTTACTGGTGCTGTGAAAAACTTTTTTGGCGGGATACCAGGGAAACAGAAATCAGAATTACACAGCAAATATCCAAAGTTAAATGATTTTTCAAATATGATTTTGGATATTTATTCTGCTGTTAAGCCAAAACTTGGAATAATGGATGGTGTGCTTGGGATGGAAGGGGATGGACCAAGTAACGGGGAAGTGGTGAAAAGCAATGTAATCCTTTCATCTTTTGACTGCGTTTCCCTGGATTATGTTTCCTCTGCATTGATAGGATATAATCCCATGGGCATTGCCACAACCCGTCTTGCATATGAAAGAAAGCTTGGTGAAACAGAATCAATAGAGATTGTTGGCGAGAAAATAGAAAATGTAAAGATTGATTTCAGGAAACCAGTTTCAGAGGATGCAAAAGAAAACGTTGTGCCGTTTGTTGACAAAGAAAAATGCGCTCAATGCTTAACCTGCGTATCTATCTGTCCTGTGAATGCAATAAACATAATAAATGATGATATAACATTTAATAGGACGAAATGCATTAGATGTTACTGCTGCTCTGAGCTCTGCCCAGAGGGGGCGATTAGGCTGGTGAAGGTATGAGAAAGATAATGGTAGTTTGGCTTTCAATAATTATCCTGACGCTTATAGACGGGAATGTATTGGGTGATGAGGATACAACGAATGATGGAAACTACCATGTAGAATATAGTGGTACAATTGAAGGTTCATCCCCAAGCATCACCTTCTCTATGGCTTCAGATACCAAAACATTTCCTGTGAATGTTTATGCAAAAAATGCGGTTATAACTGTAAGCTCAGATAAGGATATGGATCTTTACGTCTATAATCCTGATGGTGATCTCGTAGCAAAGTCTGTTACTGCCAATATTATAGAAACAGTAGAGTTAAATTCATCAGAACTTTCTTTAACTGGTGAATGGGATGCTATGATTCATCATTATAGTGCGATAGCTAATCCCTACAACTCTGCAGAGTATCATCTGGTTATTGATGTTTACTACCAGATACCTAACCAGAAACCAACTGTTACTATAATCTCTCCGTCAGAAAATGATTCCGTTGCGAATACAATAACTATTACAGGTACCGCCAATGATACTGATGGCATAGTTCAGAAAGTAGAAATAAAAATAGACGCTGGTTCTTGGGTGAATGCTACAGGCACAACTTCCTGGTCTTATAAATGGGATACTACCACAGTATCGAATGGTGAACATACGATTTATGCAAGAAGCTTTGATGGTGCAAACTATTCAACCATGCAATCGGTTACTGTTAATGTTGGCAATGAGAAGGAGGATGGTGGAGTAGCATTCATCCCCGCCTTCGAATTAATATCTTTAATATCTGCCTTTTGTCTTGCCTTGGCATTTAAAAGGAGGAAAAAAATATGAAACGTTTATTCGGCACAGACGGAATAAGAGGCGTTGTTGGTGAGCTGATGACGCCCCTGTTTGGTGTTGAGATGGGAATGGCGATTGGAACATTTCTTGGCAAAGGAAAAATTGTTATTGCCACTGATACAAGGACGACAAATGAGATGATGAAGAATGCTGTTGTTTCAGGACTGGTTTCAACAGGAATAGATGTTGCTGATTTGGGGATAGCGCCCACGCCTGCCCTTCAGTTTGCCGTTCCATATTTTAAGGCAGACATGGGTGTTGTTATCACCGCATCGCACAACCCACCAAAGTTTAACGGCATAAAATGTATTGACTCTGATGGAACAGAACTTCCTAGGGAGAAAGAGGAGAAGATTGAGTCAGTTTTTTTCAGAAAAAATTATAAGTCTGCAGAATGGGAAAACATTGGAAAAATATCAAATGAAAAAATTAATGATGAATACGTAAACGCTATCCAAAAACAGGTGGATGTTAATGCAGTAAAGAAAGCAGGGTTCAAG
>JASEEW010000139.1 GCA_030019485.1 Thermoplasmatales archaeon
CCGCTCTCCCCTAACTCCTTGGATGGAGGGTGAGATGATGGAGGTTAGAAGTCAGGAGTCAGAAGTCAGGAAAAGGGTCCCCCTAACTTCTAACCGCTCTCCCCTAACTCCTTGGATGGAGGTGAGATGATGGAGGTTAGAAGTCAGGAATTAGGGGTTAGGGGAAAGGTAAAAAGTTTTGAAGACCTAAGAGTATGGCAAAAGTCTCATCGTTTAGTTTTAGATGTTTATAAAATCACAAAAAGTTATCCTAAAGATGAAAGATTTGTTCTTGTGTCACAAATGCGAAGGAGTAGCATTTCCATTCCAGCAAATATTGCTGAAGGTTTCAGGAAGCGGGGCAAGAAAGATAAAATAAATTTTTACAATATAGCTCAAGGCTCATTGGATGAGATCAAGTATTACATAATTTTATCAAAAGATTTAGGATATATTAACGACCACAATTATTTAATTAAAGAAGTTGATGAAGTAGGAAAAATGCTAAATGGCATAATTAACTCAACACAGGGGAGAAAATGAAAATTCAAGAAGTTAGGGGTCAGAGGTCAAGGCAAAGGGTCAGGGTTCAGGAGTTAGGATTCAGGTCTTCCCTAAATTCTAACTACTATATTCTAACTCCTAATATAGGGGTGAGATGATGAAATACACATTACCAATAGGGCCTATTCATCCTGCATTAAAAGAACCTATACTATTTGAGTTTGAATTAAACGGTGAAAGAATTGCGAATGTGGATGTAAAATTAGGACATGTTCACAGGGGCATAGAATGGGCAGGTATGAGAAGAAATCCTGTTCAGATACTGTATCTTGCAGAACGTATCTGCGGTATTTGTTCAGTCAGTCATCCTTTTGCATTTAGTATGGCGGTAGAAAACGCTGCTGGTATTGAAGTACCGGAAAGGGCTGAATATATCAGGGTAATAATGGCTGAGTTAGAAAGAATACATTCACATATTTTATGGGCAGGCGTGGCAGCACACGAGATAGGTTTTGATACTGTTTTATATCTTACATGGCGAGTACGGGAAAAGGTCATGGATGTTATAGAATATTTGACTGGGAATAGAGTAAACAAAGCAATATATATGATAGGCGGCGTGAGGAGGGATATAACAAAAGAACAAATACCAAAAGTTAGAGAAGCAATGGATTATTACAAGGGGTTGTTTAACAAACTTGCTAAAGTATTTCTGCATGATAAAACAATAAAAATGAGAACAGAGCATGTGGGCATTCTCACCCGGGAGGATGCATTAAAGACCTGTGCCGTAGGACCTACAACAAGGGCAAGTGGCGTGCCCAAAGACGTGAGGCAGGATTATGCGTACTCCGCCTATGCTGATTTGAATATTAAAGCAGTTACACCGGACATATATAGAAAAGAAGTTGTGGGCGATGTTTATGATAGAATCATAGTCCGTCTGTTTGAGGTTAAGCAATCAATCCAAATCATAGAGGAGTGTATTGAGAATATGCCTGGTGGTGAGATAGTATCAGAGCCAAAAATACCAAAACTGCTGGCTACACTTAAAAAAGCAGTGGGTGAAGGCATAGGAAGACATGAAGCACCAAGAGGTGAGGTGTTCCATTATGTAAAACTTGATGGTAAGGAGGCACCTTATACCTGGAAAGCAAGGGCGCCCACCTATAACAATGTTCTTGCATGGATACCGATGCTTAAAGGTGAGCAGATCGCTGATATCCCAATAGTAGCAGCATCTACCGACCCCTGCATCTCATGTACAAACAGAGTATCTGTCATCAAAGGTTCTAACAAATATACTTTAACAAAAGAAGAACTGCATAAACTAAGCGTTGAAAAAACTAAGAGGAGGATGAGAAATGGAATATTATGAATTATTATTTAGGGTAATTATCCTGCCAATCCTGGCACTTGGATTTGGGGTATTATTTGGGCTCACATTTAAAGGTATAGATAGAAAACTTGCTGCGCACATGCAGGCGAGGGTGGGTCCACCCATTCGTCAGCCATTCAGGGATGTAGCAAAACTGTTTACAAAAGAAAACATTATACCTGAAAACAGTATCCCATGGCTGTTCTCAGTGATGCCTATTCTCTGTTTGGTTTCTGCGGTCTCAGTCTTGCTTTATACACCAATTGGTAGTTTTGAGCCTATTCTTTCAGGCTATGGCGACTTAATTGTTGTTTTATACCTGCTTGCTCTTCCAGCAATATGTTTAGTAATAGGTGGTTTCGCATCAGGCTCACCCTATGCTACTGTTGGTGCGCAGCGTGAAATGGTTATGATGCTAAGTTACGAGTTCCCATTAGCGGTTGCTATTATCTCTATAGTATGGAAACTTTCCCTTGTTTACCCAGGTGAAAATGTATTCTCATTAGGCTTTATAATGAGCCATCCAGTATGGAACACAGTAGGATTCTCAGGTTTTATAGGATGCGTAATTATTTTGTTTGTATTGTGTGCCACGATGCCTATAACCCTTGCTAAAATACCGTTTGATATACCGGAAGCTGAAACTGAAATAGCAGGTGGACTGCTTGTAGAATATTCAGGCAAAAATTTGGGATTATTCTATTTAGCAGATGCAGTTAAAACAGTAGCATTCGCCTCGGTTGTAGCAGCATTATTTTTCCCATACGGTATCGCGTGTTATTTTGATGTATCAACAACAGGTGGATATGTTATAGATTTCATATTCTTTTTAGTGAAATTATTTGTTGTAATATTCATTGGATTAACATTTATTAGGGTGGCAGTAGCGAGGATAAAAATAGACCAGGTCGCACATATCTACTGGATGCTGATGACAATTATAGGTCTTGTAGGATTAGCATTAATCATAATAGACAGTACGGGCGTGATATCATGAAAGTAGTTAGTAGTCAGGGCAAACAAGTAGTCAGGGGTCAGGAGTTAGGGTTTAGGGATTTCCCTAGCCCCTATTTTACGGAAAAGCCAAAGGCTTTTCCTAAAATGCTAGGAAAAGTGCAAAGCACTTTTCCGTCGCATCTACTTGCCCCTAACTACTTGCTTGGGGTGATAATATGACCATGGCATTTGAGGTATTCAAACAGTTATTCAAAAAACCTTTTACTAACAAGTTCCCGGTAAAATATATACCAAAGTCTGTTACCGCTGCAGTAGAAAAAATAGGAAAAGGCGAATTGAAAATTAATCCCCCCATTGAAATACCGCCAAATTTTAGGGGTAAAATATCCTATGATAGAGAGAAATGTATAGGATGTGGAATATGCACAAAAGTATGCCCTGCCCATGCGATTGAGCTCATACCCACTGGAAAAGATGAAAAAGGGAAAGAAAAATATAAAGCCATATTTTATATTTCCAGGTGCACATTTTGTTCGCAGTGTGTGGATGCCTGCCCTAAGGAATGTATTTCTATGAGCAATGAATTTCTTTTAGCAGATACTGACAGGTTTTCAGACGCGCTGGTTGTGAAATAAATTATAGACTGTAAATCTTTAGAAAAATTTATATAGATAATACTCCAATGGGGTATTATATGGGTAAAAATATCTATTTGACTAAGAGTGAGCAAAATGTGTTTAATTGGATTTCAAAAACAGATATAATCACAAATAAGGAGATAAAAGAGCTTCTACCAAATTTTGATGAAAAAAATATCAATAAAATATGCTACAAACTGATGAAAAAAAAATATCTCAGAATGCTGAAAAAGGGATTGTATCTTGTTCAGAAAGAAGGAAAATTTGCTATTGAAAATCCTTTTAAAATAGCACTATTTATTTACCATGGTTATATTGGTTTTTCTTCTGCGTTGAGATTTTATGGACTTATAGAATATGAGCCTTTTACAATATTTGTTGTTACAAAACATCATTCAAAAAATATTCCTGTTGGACAATACTCATTTAAATACGTGGCTATGGGGGAAAGGGCTGTTGGAATAACCTACTCTGAAGATATTTTCGTGTCAACAATTGAGAAAACGTTTTTTGACTGTTTCTATAAACCGCAATATGCAGGTGGATATAGTACAATTACGAAAGCATTGAAGCAGCAGAGAAAAATGAATTGGGATAGGTTTCTTTATTTCTTCAAAAATTTTTCCTCTAACTCATTGTGTCAAAGAACAGGTTATATTTTAGATATTCTCAGAGAAACCGATTTCAGTTTTCCTCAGAAACTTCTCAGATATCTTGAAAATAGGATTAAAACCAATACAAAACTCCTGCCTACCGCGCCTTCTCAGGGAGAGTTTATAAAAAAGTGGAAACTCATAGACAATGTTGGAAAAGAAAACATTTTATCATGGTGGTATCATGGTTGATCCTGATATATTGAGGCTGATTGCATCAAAAACAGGTTTAGGTCTGAATTATCTGTCAAAGGATGAAAAAATCTCTGTTTTACTTACACAGTTAAACATAGAGTTCCCAGAGAACGTTTTCTTAAAGGGAGGTACTGCTATCAACAGGGTTTACTTGGGGGACAGAGGCAGATTCTCCGAGGATATTGACTTAGATTTTATTACTCAACAAAATCTGGACCAGAAAATCAAAAAATTAACTGAAAAAATGAAAAACATCCAGGGTTTTGATATTAGTAAACCGAGGATTATGCACAGGACAGTAAGATTTGACTGCGGGTATATTAACGAGTTTGGACAAAAGGACAGGGTACAGGTTGAATTTTATCTTAGTTACTGATGTTTTGCGTTTTGAAACCAACATTTGAATAAACCGAACACTGTTACAGTTTTGG
>JASEEW010000140.1 GCA_030019485.1 Thermoplasmatales archaeon
TCTTATTTTCCCCTTAAACAGATATTATCCTATAATATTAAAAACTTAACGGGCTTGCGCACCAAAATATTAATGTTTTAAGAAAGGCATGCAGGATAAATGTTCGACTGGGTTATTATTGCATGGGTAGGTTTTTTGATTCTTTTCTTTGCACTACTCGGCTACTGGCTTGGGAGAAATATCAGCGAAAGGTTTTATGCAGCAAAACTTGATGAATGGAAAAAGGAATATGAAAAAAGTATAAGGAAGGATGCTGTTGAAAGAAGCAGGGCTGTACTTGGTGGGAAGTTCTCTGAGCAACTCGCGCCATATTTCCCTGATTTCAACTATGACCCAACAGAGGTCAGGTTTATAGGCTCACCAGTGGACTTTATTGTTTTCAAAGGCACAGGTGTTAATGAGCCTGAAGAGATAGTATTTGTTGAAGTGAAAACAGGAAAAAGCAATCTTTCAGAAAACGAGAGGAAGCTCAAGGAAATTGTGGAAAATAAAAAGGTTAGATGGGAGATGTATTATAGGGGATGAAAATATGGGGATAGAAAACAAAATCAAATTGTATCTTGGAGACATAACAGAATTGAAGGTTGATGCGATAGTGAATGCCGCAAACAACCATCTTTACATGGGTGGGGGTGTTGCCGGTGCAATAAAAAGGAAAGGCGGAAAAATCATTGAGGATGAAGCAGTCAGCAAAGGACCTGTTCCTGTTGGTGAGGCAGTAGCTACAAATGCAGGTAAACTGAAGGCGAAATATGTTATTCATGCAGCAGGCATGGGTCTTGATTTCAAAACAGACGAAACAAAAATCAGGGATGCGGCAAAAAATTCTTTGAAAAGGGCTGATGAATTAAAAATAAAAAGTGTTGCCTTTCCCTCAATCGGGACGGGTGTGGGAGGGTTCCCGCCTGAAAAAGCAGCGGAAATAATGATAAACACTGTTAAAGAACATTTGAGCAAAAAAACATCCTTGGAAACAGTTGTTTTTGCGTTGTATTCTAAAGAGGTTTATGAGGCGTTTGAGGAGGTGCTTGGATAATAATCCATATTACAAAACTATTTACCCATCCACATATATTTATCCCATGATGAAAACACGGGTTCTAGGCATAGGAAATCCTATAATTGATGATGACGCAGTTAGCGTTATTACTGCAGATAAGGTGAAAGAGAAAAATTTGAAAAACATGGATGTTGAAACTGAAAAAATAATGGAGGAATTAACATGAAAAGAATAACACTGGCAGATGGAACTGGCGGGGAAAAAATGATGAAGCTGATTAAGCAGTATGTTCTGAAAAACCTGAACAGCAATGCAAAAAATATTGATGTTGGACTTTCTGACTTGGATGATTCTGCTGTTGTGAACGGTATTGTTTTTACAACGGATTCACACACTGTTAAACCATTGTTTTTCCCAGGAGGCGATATAGGAAGTCTTGCTGTTGCAGGAACAGTAAACGACATAGCGGTCATGGGTGTCAGCCCATGTGCGCTGTCATCCGCGTTTGTTATTGAGGAAGGATTTCCTGTTGATGATTATGAAAAAATTTTGCTCAGCATGAAAAAAACAAGCAAATACGCGGGTGTTCCGATTGTTACCGGGGACACAAAGGTTGTTGAAAAAAATGTGGTTGAGAAAATAATTATAAACACATCAGGCATTGGCATGAGAAGCAGAACACTTGATGAAAACATTAAAGAGGTTAAAAGATACAGAAGGTTTGATGAGAAATGGATAAAAGATTCTAACCTGAGAGACGGTGACAAAATCATTGTTTCAGGCTCTGTCGGCAACCATGGTATCGCAGTCCTTTCCTTCAGAGAAGGATACGGATACGAGAGTGAAATAAAATCTGACATTAAACCGTTGAATAAAATGATTGAAAAAATATTAAAGGTTGGCGGTGTTGTTTCCATGAAGGACCCAACAAGAGGGGGGCTTGCAAACACCCTGAATGAGTTTGCTGAAAAATCAAAAACCGGCATAATGGTTGATGAGGAAAAAATACCGATAAAAGAGGGTGTGAAATCAGCTTGTGAAATGCTTGGTATAGACCCATTGGAGATAGGGAATGAGGGAAAGGTTGTAATAGGTGTGGTAAGGGAAAAAGCTGAGGAGGTTTTAAAGGCGCTGAGGAAAACAGAGGAAGGAAAAAATGCGGAAATCATTGGCGAGGCAACAAAAAATGTCAATGGTGTTGTAATGAAAACCGTTGTTGGTGGGAGAAGGATTGTTGAGACACCAATCGGGGACCCTGTTCCAAGGATATGCTGAACATGAAAACAGTCCTTGTAATGCTCGGAGACAATATTGAAAATCTGAATGAAACAGAGCTGCTGGGGAAAACCATGGGGTATGATGTTTTACACAGATTCATTCAAAACAAGACACCCAGAATAAAGTTTTTAATAGGCTCTGGCAAGGTTGAAGAAATTAAGGGGTTTGTAAAGGAAAAAGGTGTGGAACTAGGGGTGTTTGAAAATCTATTAACATCAAGCCAGATACTTGCCCTTGAGGATGAGCTGAAGATTCCTGTAATGGACAGATTTGACCTGATTTTGAATGTTTTTGAGAAAAGGGCAAGGAGCAGGGAGGCAAAAATGCAGATAGAACTTGCAAGGCTGAAAAGGAAAAAACCATACATCAAGACTGTTCTTGGCAGAAGGGTGAAAACGGAGCATCCGGGATACGGCGGCAGCGGTGAGTTTATTATTCACAGCACAATGACGGAAATAAACAATAGAATTAGAAAAATAGAAACTGCTTTGGAAAAATTTGAGAAAAGAGTGGACAGGCAAAGAGAAAAAAGAAAGGAAAAAGGAAGGATTGTTTCACTGGCAGGATACACAAATGTTGGAAAAACAACATTGCTGAATGCGTTAACAGGCACAGAAAAAGACGTAAAGGATGAGATGTTTACAACGCTGAGAACAAAAACATCATCCATAGAAAAAGGAATATTTCTGAATGATACCATTGGCTTCATCAGGGATCTGCCACATGACCTGATTTATGCCTTTAGGGCAACGCTGGGGGATATCAAAAACTCTGACTTAATCCTGCTTGTTCTGGATGCATCCGAGGAAACGGAAACATTTCTGGAGAAAAAAAGTATATGTGAAGGCATGCTTGAGCAGATAAAAGCCGACACCATCCCAACACTCCATATTTTAAACAAAGTTGATAAAATAGATGGAGATGAAATCAATAACAAAAAGGAACTTGTTGATAATCCTGTGGAGGTATCCGCACTTTACAGAACCGGTATAAACGAATTAAAAAGAAAAATCAGGCAAGGCCTCGGTACCTGAACACAATATTGCAGTTTCCTTCACGCGAAACCATGCAAGGACCAACAGGTGCTGCAGGCGTGCATTTTTTTCCAAACAAAGGACAATCACTTGGTTCAATAAGACCTCTCAGCATTTCACCGCATCTGCATCCTTTAGGCTCTTTAAACTCAACATCGTTTAATTCTTTTAATTCATCCTCAAATTTTTTTCGCGCATCATAGGATTGAAAATTGTTTTTTAGTTTTAAACCAGAATCCTTTATAACCGGAAATCCTCTCCATGCAACATCACATAGTTCAAACACATCATTCATCATTTCCACTGCCTTTTTATTTCCATCATATTTCACGCTTCTTTTGTACTCTATTTCAACCTCTGCCTTTTTGTTTTTTATCTGACATGCAAGCATGTAAACACCCATCATTAAATCAAGAGGCTCAAAACCTGTAATCACCTGGGGAACACCATAATCCTTTGATAAAAACTCGTAGGGTTTTGCGCCAATGACTGTGCTCACATGTCCAGGCTCAATAAGCCCGTGGAGTTTCACCTCACCCATCTCGATAATCGCCTTTAATGCAGGCGGTATTAGCCTGTGACAGTTCAGTATTGAAAAATTCTTGGGGGGGGTATTCAGTATTGCTGATGCAGTGCTTGGAGCGGTTGTCTCAAAACCGATAGCCATGAAAACAACATCCTCTTCTGTTTTGCCGGCGATTTTTAATGCATCATCCACTGAATAAACAATTTTCACATTATAACCCTGTGTTCTCATATCAGCAAGTGAGTGTTTCTGCCCTGGAACATTTACCATATCACCAAAAACCGTTATTGTTTTACCTTTTCTTGCTAAAAGCATTGCCTCTTCAATCTCCTTTGGCGTTGTAACACAAACAGGGCACCCTGGCCCCTGTCTTATCTCAACACCCGTATTTTTCAGCAGCTCGTCCAGTCCAAATCGTACAAGTGTGTCCTGATGCGTTCCGCAGACATGCATCAATCTTATGTTTAAATCCATTTCCTTCAGAGACGAAACAATTTTTTCTGAGACTTTTTTATCCCTGTACCTGAACATACTAATCCCGCCTTCTTCTTACGAACAAGACTATGAATAGAAATATCACAAACAACATAATTATGATAAGTAAAATATTTTCTAAGGAAAATATTAGTGCTTTTCCCTGTTTCTCATAGGTTACTATTATTGAGTCTGCATCTCCTGTGTTGTCACCATTATCAATCCCTCTTATATACAATGTGTTTTTTCCTTCTGATAGGACAAATGTGTAGGAAGTGTTACTGCCTACATTTATC
>JASEEW010000141.1 GCA_030019485.1 Thermoplasmatales archaeon
CGACCAGTTTTCTGATGGACTTAACAAACAATTGGGAGCACACCACTCCATCACTGGAAAAAAGTGGCGAAAATTATAACTATTGGAAACGGCATTGACTCATTTTGGTGAATAAAATGAGGGTTAGATGTCCATTTTGTGGGAAAGAGTTTGATGAGCCGTCTGCAATACCTGGCAGTGTTGTCACCTGCCCTTTTTGTCAAAAACAGGCAAGGTTGCTAGGACAGCCACCGGTTAAACCAGGTTTGGAGCAAAAACCAACCGGTGTAGAAGAAAGATACGCACCACCAAAACCTACTTATCCGCCAGTAAAAAAAGGTTTTTCAACAACTGCGGTTGGTGTTATTTTAATAATTGGTGTAATCATATTTTTTGTTGGTGCAATATTGTGCAACTCCGCTGTAATCACAAGCCAACCTGAAAGACCTGAATACCCTAGTTACTCTGATTACCCTAATTACTCTGATTATACGAACGCAACAAAAGAGTATGGGGAAAAAATGAAAGATTATGAGGCAGCGACAAAGGAATCAAAGGAGAATGCGCGACTAACATACAAAATTGGTACAATTATTGCTGATATAGGTGCGCTCATTGCCTGTGTTGGCATATTTGCTGGCGCGCTTCTGTGCACAAAAATTGAGCTTGCGCTCAGGGTTGCTTTGTTAAGTGTTGGCACAACTATAATTGTGGTGACGTTAATCCTGATGCTGCTCGGTGCACCGTTTGGCATGGTAGTTGGTACCGGCATGTGAAAATGTCAACAGCAGTTGAACTGGAACCGTTGATACAACAAAAAAAGCCTTTATCAGCAGGATTGGCTGTCATTATTGTTCTTGTAATACTCCTCCCATCGGTTATTTTAAGTATGCTGCTTTATCTCTGGGTGAGTGGGTTCATGGGTCCAAGTGGAGGAGGAGTAATTGATGGAACAGGGACACCACCGCAGATGCTGGCTATGAGTACATGGAGTAAAACTACAGGTACAACTGCTTCAGCAACAGTAATAGCTACAAGTCCGAGCTCTGGCATAGAATGGGATGATATAACCTGGCATCTATGTAATGCTTCAACAGGTGTTGTAGCTACAGGAGCAGTTTTCAGTTATACTGATGCTGATAATGATGATTACCTTGAGGCGGGTGATACTGTAACGATTACTGCTTCTACTGGTGGCACATACAAGGTAAAGGCGATTGTGAATGGAAGTCAGATATATGAAAGCATGTCTTTTACAATATAAACTCTCATAACCCTTTTATTCCTGCATCACAATGTTCCTTTTATGAAGCTTGTAACAAAATGGTTTGGTGTATTCCTTGTAGATGAAGGTAAAATAGTTAAATATGGGTTGTTCCCAAAAAATGCTGATGAGATTGCAGAAAGATTAAAAAAAATAAATGATGGAAAAATTCTGGACGAAGAAAAAAGATTAACAGAAGGGATGGAGGTTGAAAGAGGGGAACTCAGCATTGATTGTGCAGATTATGATTTCACCCCTGATTTACTGCATGATGCATCAATCAAACTTGGTAAAATGCTTTCCAGCAAAATACCTGAGGACAGGTACGTTATCCAGGCTGTGAACGCAATTGATGAACTGAACAAGGCAATAAATATTATGACTGAAAGGTTCGCAGAATGGTACTCGTATCATTTTCCTGAAAAAAAAGAAAAGGATTTTATGGAAATTATTGCAAGATATGGCGGTGAAGGCAGAATAAATTCTGAAAATGAAACGCAGAGTTCAGATAGTGACAGGGAAATGTTGAAATATGTATCAAAATCAATACTGTGTCTTCAGAAAACAAAAAACAGATTGGAAAAATATGTTGAAAAATCAATGAAAAAAATCGCGCCAAACCTATCATCCTTTGCAGGTCCTATGATGGGCGCAAAACTCATATCATTAGCAGGGGGACTGAGTAGGCTTTCTGTTATGCCTTCTTCTACTATTCAGCTGCTTGGGGCAGAGAAAGCATTGTTCAGGCATCTAAAAGGCGGGGGTAAAAGCCCAAAGCATGGCGTACTCCTCCAGCATCCCCTGGTTCATCAGGCAGAGCATAAACAGAGGGGGAGAACAGCAAGGGTTTTTGCGAACAACATAGCAATTGCCGTGAAAGCGGACTATTACTCCAAACATTTTATTGCGGATGAGCTGGGAAAGAGGTTTAAGAAACAGATAAAATAAGGGGGTTAGTAGTTAGGGAATAGGGTATGACTATTCACTGCGGTATTCACACAAGATTTATATGTTCATATGATATTCGCCTGCTTATGAAAAATCATAAGAAAAACAAAAACGGGGTGAAAAACGGGGTGAAAACCATGAAAAACATGGATAGTATTTTGAAGAAGTTGATGAGTGTTTTGTGTGTGTTACTAATGGTTTCTGTTGTTTTTTCAACAGTAGTGAAAAATGTAACAGCAGATGAAAATGATGAAGAAAAGACTGTGGCGTCTTTGAACCCAGATGTTGCAGTAAATGAGTATATTCATATGGTCTGGCAGGAAAACATCACAGATGAAAATATTACTCAATACGAAATAATGTATGTCAACAACATGAGTAAAAATTTTGAGAACACACTCCTGTCCGCGATAAGCACTGTAGAATCACTAATCACAAAGGATAATGATTATGAGGATGTGTTAAAGAAGCTTAACAAGGCGTTAGGGGAGTATAATGAAAAAGATTTCAAGCATTCTATGGATAACATCCATCATGCTGTAAAAGACCTTGAAAAAGTAGATAACACAGAACTTATCCACGCTCTTGTTGATGCTGTTAGGGATTTCGCTAAAACCAACATCCTTTATGCTGAATATGATCTAACCTTCAATAACTCCTACATTCAAGAAGCCCATAATAAATATCACCTTGCAGTAGAGAAACAGGAGAATGGAAATCATGATGCTGCTATCAAACAGTTTAAAAACTCATACATAAAAATCATGGAAGCTTATGAGGAAAATGATGAAACATATATTGGCATCGATTTCGGAAAAATTGTTAGGATTAGTTATACAGGTTATGATTCTGTAACCCCAACCATTTTTCTTAATGGAACGATACATGTATCATGGGTGGAAATAATAAGTAATGAAACACATATATATTATGCCAAATCGACTAATAATGGTATAACCTGGTGGTATTTTGATGTAACAGAAAAAGGAATTGCTTACCTTTCTTATTGGGGATGGGGGACTGATTTACCAGATTTACCCCGTTTAGATCTTTTAGATATCTTTAGTTTAAGAGACTTACTTAGAGATACGATGAAGAGGTTTTTAGAAGAAATAAAAACATTGGATGGATGTCATCTACTGTACGGTCCAACAGAGGATGGTTCATATGCACCAATTTGTGATCCATGTCTTGACATATATACATACACAACCATTACAGTTGATGGTATTATTTTTAATATCATTCCATGGGAGTGCATAGGTGGCGGAGGAGGTGGTGGTGGAGGTGGTGGAACACCACCATACCCAAAAGCAGCAGACCTAACAGTAACAGACATACATTTACTACGCGATTATCCAAATGAAACTGGCATCATTTTCATTAATATTACTATTTCTAACCTTGGGGATGTATCTGTGTCAGGTGCAAATGCATCAGTCTATGTTGATGGAAAATTACTCATTACTATAGAGAACATAAACCTGCTGGGAATATATCCCTCCAACTCTTCGTTCTCAACCACAATATCATGGAATGCACAGCATGGATACCACAATATTTCTGTGATTGCTGATCCTTCAAACGGTTTAGGGGAAGGAGATGAAGGAAACAATGAACTGAGCAGGGATATTGATGTACGCTGGGTTTTTTCAGACACATACACAGACACATACAATAATGCTATTATTAACAATGCAACCGCACCCGATGCTGTGCGGAATGTTACTGTGAGCTGGAATCTAGTAAAATCTGAACCCACAACTAAAACTGCAACCGCTCAAACTACTACAGAGACAACCAAAACCCTTATGGACACAACAAAACCCACGATCAATAGTAGTAGTATCACCCCATCAGATTGGAAAAACGGCTGGTCAGAGGTATCTGCAACCATAACGGATGATACCCAGGTTAAACGGGCTTGGGCATTGATAACCCCAAACTCATTTTCAGGATGGACGGAGGTGAACATAATAAAAGAGATAACATCTAAAGGATATGAAATGTCCTTATTAAGTGGTGATACGTGGAGTGCAGGCTACACGGACAATGGTTTCTCTGATGGGGAATATTATGTTTGGGTTGCTGCGAGTAATGGGATCAACTCAGCAAAGGGTAATACGATTGTAAAACTGGATAAAACACCACCAAACAATCCAACATCCTGTACCGTTAATGGTGTAACAAGTGGTGTGTGGCAGAATAGCATTACCAGTCCTACCTTTACCTGGTCTGGGTATTCAGATGACTATTCTGGAATCAGTAAATTCTACTATTACTTTGAAAAAGATCCTTCTGGAACATCTACTAATT
>JASEEW010000142.1 GCA_030019485.1 Thermoplasmatales archaeon
GCTTTTTTTATTTCAAAAATATGGGTAATACATTCCCACGACGGGGGATATGATTATCTCGTAAAGTCAGGTCTGAAAGAAATTTGATGCAAAAAGATGGTGAGTAGAATGAGCAAAGCGGAAGTCTCATATAAAATTTTATTTTTTCCTCCAGCACTTCGGGTAAGTCCCGGGCTCCATCAAAACCCTTTGAAGACTAACAGCATAGCCATTTTTTTTATTCATGATTTCCTCTGACGTCATCAGTGCTTTCCCGTATGCCACCCCTTCGTCTTTCAATGTTAGTACTGCGACTGTTTCATTCTTTTTTATTTCATTGTCCAGACTCACAATGCCGGGTACTGCAAGGTTTGCGCCGTGGCACACTGCATCAACAGATGAATCCCTGATTCTGATTTTATGGAAATCTTCAAGCATTCTCTCCATCGGCATTATGATTTTCCTAATTTCTTTTTCATTGTTTTCTTCCTTCCAGCAAATCCATGCGTCCTTTAACTCCTGCAGGGTAACAGAGTCATCTTCATCAAACCCTCCTGCCTTTGTTCTTCTGAGCTCCTGGAGATGCGCACCCCCAATCTTTTTTCCTATGTCGTTGCAGAGTGTTCTGATATATGTGCCTGATTCACAGCCAACCTTGAACAACACATCCCTTCCCTGGATTTCAAGGATGTTTAGATAGTATATTTTTCTTTTTCTTATCTGACGCTTAACAGCAGACCTCACAGGGGGAAGCTGCCTGATTTCCCCAACAAATTTGGAGCAGATTTTCCTGAGGTTTTTTTCGTTTATGTCCTTATGTGCTCTCATCACCCCAGCATATTCCTTGGGATGGCACAGCAATAGTTTAAGGGCTTTTGTTGATTTCCCAAGTGCAACAGGCAGTACACCGGTAACCCTTGGATCAAGTGTTCCACCATGCCCTGCCTTTTCTGTGTTCAAAATGTTTTTGACCCATGCAACAACCTGATGCGATGTCGGTCCTGATGGCTTATCAAGGTTGACCACGCCTAGGTTTATATGTTCAACAATGTTTCTCTCATTTGGTTTTTTCCCGAAATCAGGGCTGGTTTTGTCTTTTGATTTCACTAAACTCTGCGACATGGGATTTTTTCGTGATTTTTCAACCGATAAACTTTCGGTTCCTCTGGAAAAGCCTTTTGGCTTTTCCAGGGATTTTAGGAAAAAAACCAAAGGTTTTTTTCCGTAAAACACAGAGTTTACAAGTTCATAGTTCGACATTATCATCCTCAAGTTTTTTTAGTATAATTTCAGCAATCTCTTCCGGCGTCTTATATGTTGTGTCTATAACCAGCGAGTAACCTGAGAAATCATTGATGTCTATTGTGTAAAGCTCCCAGAATCTCTGCCAGTCTGACGTCTCCCTTCTCTGAATTTCTTTTATCACGGTGTGATAATTTTTGTTTTCCCTTTTTACAATCCTTTTTGCCCTGACCTCCAGAGGCGCATCCAGCCAGACCGCAATACATGGAAGCCCGTTTTTTTTGACAAGCAGGCCTGTGAGCCTGCCATCTATTACAGCCCTTCTGCTGTCAGCCATTTTCAGAATTTTTTTATCAAGCTCCATGTCAATCTCAGGATGCGATTCAGCATACTCATTGAAATCCTCAAGAATCATTCCTTTTTCTTTTGCAAGTTTTCTGAAAACATCACCAGCGCTTATCCTCTCCCATCCGAGTTTTTTTGCAACTATGTTCGCAATGGTTGATTTACCCGAGCCTGCGAAACCACCAATGGTTATTATCATTTCCCCTCCCTGAGAATTTTCCTGTACTTAACTGCTTTTAGCAGTTTCTGGAAAACCTGACCGAACGGCATTGTCATAAACGCGTAGAGTATTATCCATTGAGGAAACAAATGCCATGGGGTAAATGGTCCACCATGCATTAAGTTAAATTCTGCATCCCATGGTGCTCTCATTATTATTTTATCTGCGGGGAGGCTGCTGACAAATGTGCTGAGCCAGAGAAATATTGGTATTGCGACAAGCATTGTGAAAGCCATAGGCTTCATCTGGGAGGTGCTCATCTCTGCCTGAACCTTCATGATTTCAGGCTGCATATCCTTGAGTTTTTTAACCCTGTACATGTTTTGTGAGAGTGTTGCGCTCCTGAGCTCTTTCTGGTATGCGCTCATCTGCTTCTGAATCTTCGCGGTTTTAAGAGAATCAATGAACAGGTGTCTTATGAGGGTTGAAAGGAAAACAAGAATCAAGCCTGCAAGGAACAGGGTCAGTATAGGATAGGCGTTGTTAAAACCAATCAGAGGATAAAGCACGTAATTCATTGTTTTTCCTGTTGCCTCCCTGAGCCCTCTGTCAAACATCATAAATATTACAAGTATGAAAGCAAACATCATTAGCATGGATGACAGTCCAGATTTTGATTCCGCCATATCTTTTAATCACATTGATGGAATATAAGTTTTGTTGTTTTCAAATATTGTTTAGGATTTCGCATATTTTCCTGAATGTTTCATCAATGGAGCCGTTGCCGTCCACTATTTTCAGTTTGTTGTTTTCACGATAATATTCTATCAATGGTGCTGTTTCCTTTTTGTATGTTTCAAGCCTTTTAACAACAACCTCTTTCCTGTCATCATCCCTCTGATAAAGCCTTGAGCCGCATTTATTGCAGACATTTTCTTTTTCTGGTGGGTTATATTCAACATGATAAACCGTGCCGCATGAGCAGCTTCTTCTGCCTGTCAATCTTTTCACCAGAATCCTAAAATCAACATCAATGTTCAAAACAGCATTTACATCAAAAAAATTTTTTAACATAGCAGCCTGATTCAGGTTTCTTGGGAAGCCATCAAGCAAAACATTATCAGACAGCTTTTCCTTCATCAGCCCTATCACAAGCTCATCAGGAGCAAGTTTCCCTTTGTCCATGTATTCCTTTGCCTTCAGCCCAAGCCCTGTTTTCTCAGCAACAGCTTTCCTCAGCAGGTCACCTGCTGAAACATGCGCCAAACCATACCTCTCAGATATTTTTTTTGCCTGCGTTCCCTTCCCGCAGCCCGGGGGACCTAATAGTATTATGTTCATGTTTTTCATCCTCTACCTACACCTATGCATTTTTCTCATTCTCCTGCGCCCTGTCCTCCAAAATCCATGAACCTTCTGACAAGCACAGTCTTTCCCATCCCTGCCTTGCCGGTAACCATAGCGTTGCACTGCAAATTATCCCTTATCAGTGGTGTGAACATCCTATCCAGTGTTTTCATTTCTTTTTCCCTGTGCGGCAGGCTGGGCGGAACAAAATCAAAGTCAAGCGGCTCAGGGTCCAGTATTATGCTTCCCATAGAAAAACAAAAACACATAGGGGATTATAAACATGGCGTCGCCGAAGCCCCAGAGGGCTGAGGCGACCTAACGAGGTTCAGGGTGTGGTTACACGGTTGATAGGGCAGGGGTTGGGGTTGATGGGGTGTAAGGTTGGCGATACTAGAAATTGTATAAAAAATATTACTTTGATTTTAGGAGTTTTACAACTTCCTTTCCTTTCGTAGTTAATTTATAAATTCTTCCTTTTACCATCTTAGGAGTTATACATTCAACTATTCCTTTTTTAGCCAACTCTCTTAATGCCCTGCTTACATGGGTTAAGTTTACACTGATTTCAATAGATATCTGCATCGGCGTTTTAGGTCTTTCCTCTAATGATAAAAGTACTTTTTGTCTATATTTGCTTGCCCAAGCAAATCCATATTTCTCCCACATAACAAACATACATGGTTGAGCACTGGTTAATATTTTATGACCAAATGATAACCAACCTTGTATTATGTGGTCAGAATATCCTAATGCCTATTCCCCCTTTTTTACTAGATGCTTGATTTAGGACAGTATACCGTAGACACTTTACAAATATATTTTCCTTGGGATGATGACTTATACACATATTTTAAAAATAAGGGTCTTGGGACAAAAAACACGAAAAAAAAAGCATTACCATTAATTTATACAGACAACTGTATGAGTACCACCGGAGTAGCGGCTTTAAAAAGAAAATTTGTCCTGCATCCAAACTATTTTGGGAGGACGATTAAAGAGTTAGGGTGGACTGAGACTGAGAAAGAAAATGAACCTATAATACCAGCAGAAAAACCTCAAGTTAAAGTTTCATTATTAGATAAGCGCACATCAGAAAGTGAGATTGAATTCAAAATCATTCCTACAGTTGATAATAAAGAGCAATATCATATAGAATATTCTGCAATGAGTGCCTTTGGTAAGATGTACACGAATTGGTCAATAATTTACCTTACCATTAATGACTTTAGAGATTTGGTCTCTAAAATTAATCAAACAATAGAACATAAGCCAAAAGCCTTCGTAGATTTTCCAATATTAACCCTTTAGGCAAGAAATCCCAGACCTTTTACATAAGGGAAGCAAAGCTTCCCTTTGTAAATAGTTGGAAAACATTCTTTGTTTTCCAACATATAT
>JASEEW010000143.1 GCA_030019485.1 Thermoplasmatales archaeon
GCCTGATAGTTTTATGCATCTTTGTATTGAACATTATAGGACACAGGAAAATCACGCATAAACCCATATTTGCATTATGCTACGGTGGTATTGCGGCCATCCTGTTTATGAATGTTTTTATTGGCTTGTTTGCATTCACAGGATACGCTTCCCATCTATTTGGGGATAAGATTGTTAAAGGAAGAAATAAGAGGTGAATAATGATAGACATATCAGACAAAAAAACTGTGAAAAGAAAGGCAAAGGCAAAAGGTGAAATAAAACTGAAAAAAGAAACAATAAAAACAATAAAAGAGGGAAAGGTGAAAAAAGGTGATGTACTCACTGTTGCCAGAGTTGCAGGATTAAATGCTGTGAAAAACACATCTGCGCTTATTCCCATGTGTCATCCTGTAGCAGTTTCAGCTGTGAACATTGATTTTGATGTTAGAGAAAGCGCTGTTATCTGTACCTGTGAGGTGAAAGCAGAATATAAAACAGGTGTTGAGATGGAAGCATTGACAGGTGTAACCGTTGCTTTGCTCACAGTTTGGGATATGGTGAAATACCTGGAAAAAAACGAGAGGGGGCAGTATCCTGAAACAAAAATAACTAATGTTGAGGTTGTTGAGAAGGTGAAAGAGGAATAACATGGTAGTAGTTTGGGGTTAGGGGGAAAAGAAATGGGGTGAGAAAATGGGCTACAAGGAGCATAAATGTCATTCACTGAAAAATGTGAATGTTGCAGTTATCACGGTATCTGATTCTAGGACAAAAGAAAATGATGAATCCGGAAAATACATTATGAAAAAACTTGAGGAAAACGGTCATAAAATAATCTCCTATTCTATTATCAGGGATGAAAAAAAACTGCTTAGGGATGAGCTTGAAAAGCTGGTAAATAATGATGATGTTCAGGTTATTATTACAAATGGCGGTACAGGCGCAAGCAGAAGGGATGTTACTGTTGATGTCGTAGAAAACATGTTTGATAAAAAATTGGATGGTTTTGGTGAAATATTCAGATACCTGAGTTACAAGGAGATTGGAAGTCCTGCTGTTATGAGCAGGGCAGTCGCTGGTGCTGTGAAAAACAAAATCATCATCTGCCTGCCCGGTTCTCTGGGCGCTGTGAAACTCGGAGTTGAGAAACTGGTAATTCCTGAGATTGGGCATCTGGTTTGGGAGGTTAATCGTTAACTTTTAAAACCAGCAGAGCAATATCCAGATAATGATTAAAGCAGACAGGGGGAAAAATATTTCATGCAAAAACTGGAGGACAGAGGCGCTGCTGAGGATGCTTCAAAACAATCTTGAGAATGCTGAGTCCCCTGATGAACTTATTATTTATGGTGGAACAGGAAAGGCTGCAAGGAACTGGGAATGTTGTGATAAAATTGTTGAATCATTAAAAAATCTTGAAGAGGATGAAACGCTGCTTATACAGTCAGGTAAGCCTGCTTGTGTTTTCAAAACAACCTTAAACTCTCCAAGGGTTCTTATTGCAAACTCAAACCTTGTTCCATTCTGGTCAAACTGGGAATATTTCCATGAACTTGAAAAAAAAGGTCTGATTATGTATGGTCAGATGACTGCTGGCTCCTGGTGCTATATTGGAACGCAGGGAATAATACAGGGGACTTATGAGACGTTCGCGGCATGCGCAAAAAAGCATTTCAATTCTGATTTATCAGGAAAACTCTGCCTTTCAGGTGGTATGGGTGGAATGAGTGGTGCGCAGCCACTTGCAATAAAAATGAATCATGGTGTAGCATTAATTGTTGAGGTTGATGAAGAAAGGATAAAAAGAAGAATTAAGGCAGGATTTTGTGATGAAATGACAGATGATTTAGATGAAGCATTGATGATTGTTAAAAATGCAAAGGATGAAAAAAAACCATTATCTGTTGGTCTGATTGGTAACTGCGCTGATGTTCACCCTGAGCTTTTAAAAAGAAACGTTATTCCTGATGTTGCCACTGACCAGACATCTGCCCATGATGAGCTCAATGGTTATGTACCTAAAGGATTCTATGGCGACAATCTTGATGAGGCTTTTGAGTTGAGAAGAAATGACCCAAAGGAGTATATTAAAAAATCCATGGAGAGTATGGCTTTGCACTGCAAAACAATACTGAAATTCATGGAGAAAGGAAGTGTAGCATTTGATTATGGCAACAATCTCAGGGGTCAGGCGTTTAAGGCAGGTGTGAGTCATGCTTTTGATTATCCTGGTTTTGTTCCTGCATACATAAGACCAATGTTCTGTGAAGGCAGAGGACCGTTTAGATGGGTTGCATTAACAGGGGATGAGAATGATATCCTGAAAACAGATCAGGTGGTAACAAAGGAATTTGCTGATAATAAGCAGTTAACAAACTGGATAACCCTTGCTGAGAAGTATCTTCCATGGGAAGGGCTTCCTGCAAGGGTTTGCTGGCTTGGATATGGTGAAAGAGCCCGTTTTGCTTTAATCATCAATAAAATGGTCAGGGATGGTGAGATTGGTCCAATAGCGATAACGCGCGACCATCTGGACTGCGGCTCTGTTGCATCACCATTCCGGGAAACAGAGAAGATGAAAGACGGCAGTGATGCAATAGCAGACTGGCCCATGCTTAATGCGTTGCTTAATGCTTCTGCTGGTGCTGACATGGTTGCAATTCATAACGGCGGCGGTGTTGGAATAGGTCTTTCAACCCATGCAGGCATGATGGTTGTATGTGACGGCTCAAGGGAAACAGACGGGAGAATCAAAAGGGTTTTCACAGCAGACCCTGGTATTGGTATTGTCAGGCATGCTGATGCAGGCTACCCTGATGCGGTTGAGTTTGCGAAAAAAAGCAATATCAAGATGCCCATGCTCAGGTGAAAATATGAAAATGTGGAAGTTTGCAAAAAAACAGGATTAAGATGCCTATGATGGAGTGAGAACATGATAATGATTGATGGTGAAAATCTGACCATAAACGATGTGGTTTCTGTTTCAAGAAACAATGCAAAAGTTGCTCTGTCAGAAAAAGGAAAGAAAAAAATTCTTGAATCAAGGAAAAATCTGGAAAAGATTGTCTCAGGAAACAGGGTTGTTTATGGTATAAACACAGGATTTGGTGAGCTGTGCAGTGTAAAAATACATCAGAGCAAAATAGAGGAGTTGCAGAAAAATCTTGTGAGGAGTCATGCGGTTGGCGTTGGGAATCCTTTATCAGAAGAAATTGTCAGGGCAGTATTGCTGCTGAGGGCAAATGCGCTCGCAAAAGGCTTCTCAGGCGTGAGAATTGAAATTGTTGAAACACTTGTTAAAATGCTGAATAAAAATGTAATACCTGTTATTCCTGAGAAAGGCTCTGTTGGAGCATCAGGAGATTTAGCACCGCTTGCGCACATGGCTTTGACACTTATTGGTGAAGGAGAGGCGTTTTTTAACAGGGAAAGGATGAAATCAAAGGATGCATTGAAAAAAGCAGGGATAAAACCTTTAAAATTGAAAGCAAAGGAAGGACTTGCGCTTATTAACGGTACATCTGTTATGACTGCTGTTCTTGCATTATCTGTTTATGATGCTGAGAAACTGGTCAAAAATTCTGAAATCGCTGGTTCTGTGAGCCTTGAGGCTTTGAAAGGAACAGACAGGAGTTTTGATAAAAAAATCATGGATACGAGGAAGCACAAAGGGCAGGAAGATGTTGCGCATAATCTTAGACTGCTCCTGAAAAACAGCGAGATAATAAAATCACACAGAAACTGCCCAAAAATCCAGGATGCCTACACGCTGAGATGCATGCCTCAGGTGATTGGCGCATCAAAAGACGTTATAGATTGGGTTAAAAAGGTTGTTGAGATTGAAATGAATTCTGCAACAGACAATCCCCTGATATTTGAAAAAGAAAGCATTTCATCAGGCAATTTTCATGGTCAGCCAGCAGCATTAGCAGCAGACTTTCTTGGGATAGCAGTATCTGAAATAGGTGATTTTTCTGAAAGAAGAACAGCGAGAATGCTTGATTCCAAACTGAGCAATCTCCCATCCTTTCTAACAGAAAAATCAGGACTGAACTCTGGCTTCATGACAACACAATATACTGCTGCAGCGCTTGTTTCCGAGAACAAGGTTTTAGCGCATCCTGCATCTGTTGATTCAATACCAACATCTGCAAACCAGGAGGACCATGTGAGCATGGGAACAATAGCAGCAAGAAAAGCTTCAGAGATAATCAGGAATGTTGAATATATTGTTGCGATTGAAATGATTTGCGCGGCCCAGGGATTAGAGTTTCATAAACCATTAAAGCCAGGGATAGGAGTAGAAAATGCATACAAAACAATCAGGAAATATGTTAAAAAACTCGATAATGATAAAATTTTGTATCCTGACATTGAAAAGGTTGCTGAACTTATAAGAAATGGAGAAATAGTAAGGAATGTGGAGAAGGAGATTGGGAGGATGAGGTGACAGCATTTATTTGTGAAAT
>JASEEW010000004.1 GCA_030019485.1 Thermoplasmatales archaeon
ATCGAAACTAAAACAATCGAAGCTAATCGAGGGAGTTTCTTTGGTATCGGTTTACGCATATTTATTCCCATCCCTTTATCGTTCTCTCCCCCCCATTCTTGCTAGTCCCTAATAGGTATACCAGATATATAAGCCCTTCCTATCCTACACCCCCTATAGGGAGGGCGATACCTTTTTAAACCCTCTGATGTATTAGTTTTTTGATAGGATCATGATACGAGGAGTAATAACTATATTTGGTGATGTTCAGGGTGCTGGTTATCGAGCCCATGTTATGAAAATGGCAAGAAATGCTAAGTTAGTGGGTTATGTAGAAAATATACTGGATGGTACAGTGAAGGTTGTTTGTGAAGGAGAGAAAGAGAGGATTGAAAATTTTGTGTCTGGAATAAAGATAAAAACAGAAATAGTAGAAGTTGAGGACATAAAAGTTGATTACAACGATGCTACTGGTGAGTTTGAAGGTAAAGGTTTTGATATACAGGTTGAAGAATCATTTAAAGGAATGATTAGGGAGTTGTTCCAGGGGTATGTAACATCTGAAAAATATTTCAATAAAGGTTTTGAGAAACAGGATAAAATGCTTGAGAAACAGGATGAGACAATAAAGGTTATAGGCAATAGATTTGATGACATGGACATAAAGTATGGGGATTTGTCAAAGACTATGGCATCCATGAATGGGAAGTTGGATAAATTAACAAATCTTTTTGAAAAACTTGTGAACCATTTTGTTAAGAAAGAATAAAAAGTTATTTTGATTTACCCCATTTTCATTCCTTATTAATCATTTCTGTGAACTGTTTTGCCTGAATATGGTTTATGATTTCTATGTTTACCTTTTTTACGCCTTCAACTGATTTTACTGCGTCCTTTATCATTTTTGCAATATGAATTCCCATTGGGCAGAACGGCGACGACGGCCTGAATATTAATGAAATATTTCCATCGTTTATATCAATACCTGCAATTAGACCCATCTCATACACGTTCATGTTTATCTCAGGGTCCATCACTGTTTTCAGTTTCTCAACAATTTTCTCTTTCAACCCCATAGCCAATCATTCCTCAAACATTGCGCCGCATTTCGGGCATTTGTTAGCAGATGCAGGTATGAATGCGCCGCATTCTGAGCATTTGACAAGCTCTTCTTCAAACTCAGCGCCGCAGTAAGGGCATTTCTTGAAGGTCTCAGGTATTTTTTTGCCGCATTCACCGCATTCAATAAACTCTTCCTTTTTGATTTTTGCTTTCAGTATCAGCAGATAGGGTTTTATTTTTTCCCTCTTTTTGAAGAAAATTACACCTACGACAACTATAATCACTATTGCGGCCACTATGCCTATAATCAAAGATGTGTAATCTGGTGGAGGTACAGGTTTTCCTGATACTGTCAGTTGGGCTGTTTCATCTGCTGTTGACAGGTTGTATGCATGGTCAACAACAGTTATTTTCACAGGATATGTTCCACCTTTGTTTGGTGCTGTAATCTCCTTTGAATAGGTACCATCAGAGCCAACATCAACAGGGTAGTTTTCTCCATTTAATGTGAGGGTTGCTGTAACATTTTCTACTGGTATATTTTCTAGGTTGTATTTTATTGTTCCAGAAATATTTGTTGTTTCACCTGCCTTGACTTCTTGGATAGGATTAATGGAAACCAGGAGGGATGATGGCTTAATCATAATTTCAGGCAGGATTACCCTTATTTTCGTGTTATTTTCAATGTATTCATATATCTGGCTTGTGCAGTTTTCATAGGTTACATTTACCAGATAGTTTGTGTCAGTTGGTAAAGCAGTTACTACTGTTCCGTTCTCATCAGTTAAGCTGCTAGCAACAAGCTCAAATGGCTCAGTTTGTGTGGAGTAGACATTTACTGTAGCATTATGTAAAACACTATCTGCAAGGTCTGCAACCTCTACTGTCAACCACCATGACCTGTGTATTGTTGCATCTATCGATATGATTTGTGGTACTGTAACATTGATAAGGTATGCGTTGCCCATGGTAAATGTCAAAGGAGACGTGAGATTCGTGTTGTTTGCATATAACACAGATGCACCTATACTTATGTCTGTTGCATTGATAAACGAGTTTTCAATATTTACAGTAGTAGCATTAAGTTTTAAATCACCGTTAAGGTTAAACCCTGTAGCATTAAACAGTTTGCAGGTCAGGTCAACAGTTCCATTTATAACACTGTTTTGTATGCTTATCTCTGATTCACCGATTCCAATAATGTCCAACATCATGGTGGAATTAATTACAGTAAGAACACTATTACCGTACAAATATAGTTTCAGGTTTGCATCACTTGTTATAACGCTGTTTTGCACAATCAGTTTTCCATTGTTTAACACGATTATCTCACATTGTTTTTCAGTGTTTTCTTTCATTATCAGTGTTGCGTTGGATAAGGTTAAACAACCACCGTTTTTGACTATTATGTACCCTCTCCAAGTGAAAGAGGGTGGCAGGACCTTGTCAGAGTCTAGGACCATACTGTGTTCAGCATATACAAAAATAGATTCAGATTTTTCATTGTTCAATACATTGCTCTCTTCAGGGGTAGAGTTCGTGATTTTTACAGTAATCAGCACATTCCCTCCTTCACCTGAAGTATTGAATGATATGTTTACAAATAAACTATCTTCAGCCGCCACAGAAATGTTTGAACTATTAAACAGTATACCATCCTTATAGAATTTTATTACAGCATCTTTGGCATCTGTTTCACCTGAATTAAAAATGCTGGCAGATATTGTTATCTCATCCCCTTCCACAGCAAATGGATTAGAGAACAAAATGTTTTCAACAGATAGTTCCGGCCTTGAATACACTGTAACCAATCCATATGCTTCATTGTTTTCATAATTGGTCTCTGGAATTACAGCTATTACGTCCAATGGGTTTACTACCACAGAAATGTTATGCACCTCAGATGGCGTTGTTGATACAGCAGTCCAGCTCACTGAGACAAACTTACTACCTCCCACTACTACATCAGCATTTCTCTTACCAAACTCTTCACCATTATCATAAAATATCACAGGGACATTGTAGGCGTTTGTTGTTCCGGTATTATAGATTGTTGCATTAACCTGAACAACCTCATTTTGCATTACGCTGTTACTGACATCCATATTAACTGTAAATTCAGGTATGAGTTTGGTGAATACTACTGTGACTAATTCTGTGTTGTATTCTTTATCAATATATGGGAACTGTACAAAACTCATGTTGCTTGATACAAAATAATTGCTGTAATAGCATTCAACTTTATAATTACCTACAAATTTTGAGTTGGGCCAGTTTTTTGGCAGCATTACATCAGTAGGCACTGGTACTATCACCTTACCATTTTCTGTTTTGTTAATAGGTTTTCCCAAATAATCAAGAACTATATTTGATGGTGTCTCTGTTAGATTCACCTCAACCCTTACACCATCTAAGAATGTACCAGGAAAATCTGTTGTCCTTATATCCAGCCATCTATAAAGTATAATAGTTGAACTATCATCAGAAATAAATGGTGGATTCCCAGTTTCTGGTATACCGCCCGTTTCTGATGAGTCCACTGTTACGTTATATAAATATACCTCAGATTTTTCACATGCTCTTAAAGCATTATGCTGCATATCAGCATCTATAAAATATGTTGAAGGACTTGTGGGCACGGGCACACCGTCTCTTGGATCAACGTCACGTCTGAGGAAATCTATGTCCATATATGTGTCAATAGCATAAAGTTTTGAGTTGACAAGGTGGATATCATTTTCATATGAGAAAACAACCCTTACGGAATCAAATGTCACATTCACGTTCCCGTCATTCTCAAATATTACCCAAAGTTTTTCTAAATCCTTAATATTATCTATCCCTTCACTAAACAAATCAAATATTTTAGTATCAGTTTTATTTTGCGGCTGAATAGGGGTATTTTGGTATAAACCATCTTTGGAATATTGAACAAAGTTTTTACCATCGTATGAATCATTAGCCTCGTAGGTTATTTCAAGTACAACCGCAGTAAGCCTATCTGTCTTCATCGCTACATCAGAGGGAATAAACTGAAACGTGTTGATTACCCCTGGTAAAAATGTGAAATTTGATGGCCTTGAAACAAATACCTGTTCCGGTAATGTACATTCATAATAATGCTCTATCCTAGAATTGATAATTGTAACATTGCTATTCTCAAAATATAGTAACGGGCAGTCATCGTTGTCATCCCTCTCAAGCACAGTAGGTATTTCCTCTACATTTGTGATTGTGGAATTAATAATGGTAACATTGCTGTTTGTAATAGTAATCCATCCCGGGAATGCGATTTTTGAGTCTTTGATGTACAATTCTGAGTTGTCGATTGTTAAACTAAATTTTAACCAGGGATCAAGTTGCTTTGGCGTTACTGTCAATGTTGCATTGTTCTCCATTATAAGTTTACTGTTATTATTTAAAGTCATGAAATGCCTGTCCTTTTCATAATTGGCTTGGATAAACTGTAGGGTTGCCCCATTCCTAATATCCAGTACGCCGTTGCTCACAGTAATGTTTCCTTTCTGCCTAAATGTTACATTCCCATGAATTGGATAGGTTGTGTCTGTTACATATATGTCCTCATCACTCTCAACAATACTTTCTTTTGCGTTGATTTCTACTGCTTTGTATTTAGGTGCTAAACTAATTATTAGGCTCAGGGCAATAATCACTAATGCCGCTACCAATATTGTTTTCTTCATAAACCCACCACTACTTATAATGTTTTAACCCTATATAAATATTAGTAGCCAGTAGTCAGAGGTTAGTAGTTAGGGAGAAAGAACGAAACAGTTTCCCTATCCCCTATCTACTTGCCCCTAAATCCTTGCCTGCCCTAGCCCCTAACTACTAGTCCCTAGCTACTTGATTTGAGCGATATATATAAATAGAACTAAAAGAATATAATAATGTATGAAGATAAAGAAAAGTGAGAAAGGGGTTTCTGAGGTTGTAGGCTCCATTCTCATTCTTATGATAACAGTTACCATGTTTGCGGTTGTTATGCTATGGGTTGTATCATATCCTACACCCTCTGGTAGGGCGTATGTTGACCTGAACGCAGAGGTAAACGGGCAGTATGTAAATATCAGCCATTTTGGGGGTGAATCTTTGGAAAATGATGACACGGTTATTTATGTTTACATTAACAGCAGTTTGGCAGGCTCATACAAGATATCTGATGCGGATAACTACGCAAGTATAGGTGACAGCCTCAGTGTGGGTGAAACATGGTCAAAAACCTTTACATCTATAACAGGTACGTCTACTGTTTGGGTCGTGATTGTTGACACAAAAGGCAGTGAGGTAATATATGATAAAATAGTTCAGAGTGTTTCAGGAAACAACAAACCTGTTGTTGCATTCGCCTGCACTGTCCCAAGTTCTGTTCCTGCTGATGGCAGCACAGGATTCAAAATTTATGCATATATTTTGGACCCTGACAAGGATGTTTCAACTGTAGCAGTTAATTTATCATCTGTTGGGAAAAGCACATACTCCATGAGTTCTACAGATAAGATTATTTTCAAATCATCATCCCTCACCATACCTGTGGGGACCTTGTCAGGAAGGTATATTTGTCAGATTGATGCAACTGATAGCAACAGCAATACTGCAACAGGGTATGTGTGGATTACTGTAACAGACCCATCTGTTTTAGGGGGTGGCGGTTTTGCTGGTGAGAGCAGCAGCTACGGCGATCAGGGTTTCATGATAACAAATGATTTCAACAGCACAACAGACATGAGGATATTTAATCAGACAGATACAATATGGGTGAAAATGGCAAGTAATGTACTTACCAATGTGAGAATAAACAATTTGTTCAGAATGAAGGATGTTTATGGCAATATACTTACACCCCCAACATCAAGCAGTGCATTTATATACTATAAGTATGAAGGGGGGTACTATTTTTACGTGTACTCCTTTGAGGTGAAAAATATACAGGGAATCAGTGATGACGGTGGTGTTTACCCAACACACATAGAGTTAAAGGATTATTCAGGGCATGTGTTCATTGTGGACACAACAATTATTGTAAAGGATATAAATGGAGGCATACCAAGTTATGGAACACTTAAAACCTATTCTAATGCAGCATGTACTGTTGAATCATCATGGTTTGACTCAGAAGGGATGATGTACGTTAAAGTTTTTACAAAAACAGTTGGGGGTGCTGACTCTGCAATTGTCGGGAACATTGAAATCAGGGATTTCATAGGTGGAGCGCAGGTTAAAAGAAGACCTGGGAATGAGCCTGTGAGCAACATAACAAAGGTTGGTGGCAACTACTCATTCAGCATAAACCTTTCAAATGCAAACCAGGACCCCTGGCTTCATCCTGGAAACAACACATACACATTGTTTGTCAGAAACTTCACAGATGCTGATGAGTCGTATCAGAATCTGGCTCTGCAGGTAATCATATATGCCCCTGCAAAAATGCTTGATATTATCGCAGGTATTGATGAGGCGCAGGACCCTGCATGGAAGACAAAGGATTATCTGTATTTTTATGAGAATGACAACTACTGGACAAGAACATGTCTTGAGCATGACCCAAACAAGGTTGTATCAATTCTTGATGTCGCAGTTGGGGATATGGATGAGGATGGTGATTTGGATGTTGTTGGTGGTGCTGAGGCAAAATATGTTTACCTCTATGATAATCTGAAAGGGGATGGTAGTAAATGGAACAGGACAACAATTGATGATTTAACCTCAACAGGTGAAAAACCATGGTGTGTTGAGGTTGGGGACATGGATGGGGATGGCGCTGTTGATATTGTTGTTGGAACGGACAGCAAAAATGTTTATCTTTATCTCAACGATGGTGCCTGGACAAGAAGTGCAGTTAGCACTGGTGAGGGTGTTTATTCCATAGCAGTGAGCGACTTTGATAGGGATGACTCTTTGGATATTGCTGTTGGCAGAAGCAGTGGTAAGATAACAATTTATTTGAACAGGGGAAATGGGACGTTTAGAGGGGAGCCGGGCACACCCACGTATTACTATGCAAATGCAGAATGGATCGCTGAGGGAAATATTACTGGTGGCAATTATTTGAATACTATGGCAAGCGATAATGTGTATGAAAACCTTACTGAGGGATGGACGACCTCTGTAGGTCCAACCACAAATGACAACGCAACCAGTGATATACCTGTGCTCGGCACAAGGACGAATACATACACTGCAACTTTCATTGATGATGGCATATATGAGAAGATAAAAGAGGTAACAGACTCAGGTATTAATAAAATAGACCACAGATGGACAATCACTTTAACAGCTGGTGGGGAATCATGGGTGTTTAATGTGGAGGCAAAAAGGGAACTGGGCGCTCAGGGGGATGATAATTTTGATTTCTATTATTCAACAACAGGCTCTTTCACAGGTGAGGAGGTTAAGATGCTGACTGTTACAACGACATCCAGTGGTGTTTACTACAATTATACTTTTCCAGAGGGTTCTCTTGGAGGCGTATCTACAATATATATCCGTGCGGTTGACACAAACAGGGATGCCGCAGATGATGCTGGCAATGAGCAGGATACGTTATCCATAGACAGAATGTACATTGCCACAACACAGCCGAACAGCACATACTCTTCACTTACACATGTATGGCGCATCCCAGATGTCAAAGCAGGTGAGGCTTCATATTCATTTTATGTGGAAGCAAATCATACCTCCAATTCTGAAAATGATAATTTCACGTTTCAGTACTCAATAAACAATGCTACATGGTATGATATGCTGAATGTAACTAAAACCACGGATGATAACGTGCTTCAAACATATTCATTTCCCGCCATTAATGGAACGATTTACATCAGGGTTGTTGATACAAACAGCACAGGAGGATACACAGTGAACGACACACTTTATGTGGATAAAATGTTTATTAGGTCTATGTCAGCGGAAACAGAATCAATCAGTTTCACTGCAGGAAGTAGCACCATAAACTGTTTAGCAACAGCAGATTTAGATGGAGATGGGAGTAATGATATTGCTGCGGGAGACAGCAGCGGCATTGTCTGGCAGTGCATCAATAGCGGGACTGGAACAGTTTTTGCAGTGTCTCAGGTTGCTGATGCAGGCAGCACTGTCAATGGTATTGGTATAGGGAACCTCGTTGGTACAAGCAAACTGGATATAGCAGTCGGTACAAGCGGTGGCAAGGTGTATGTGTATGAGAATGATGGCAGCTGGACAAGAACAGAGGTTGCTTCTACTGGTGTGACAATCTATGACCTTGCAGTTGGCGACATGGAAAGTGACGGTGATGATGACATTGTGATAGCAACAGGCTCAGGGCAAACAGTTGGGGGAGTGCATTATTATGAGAATGATGGAAGCTGGACAGGCACAGCTGTGGATAACTGTGGCACACCTGTGTTTTGTGTGACGGTAGGGGATATCAATGGATAAGATAAATAATAATGGCATAAAACGCGCTTCTGCTCGTTCCATTCCATCCTCAATTTCCCTGCGGAAATCTAAGGATGGTCAGGCATCTGCTGTCGGGGCAATGCTGGCCGTTGTTGTGGTTCTCACACTGCTCTCGGTAGTTACCCTTTATTATGTTCCTGAGTGGATGAAGGAGAGAGAGGCGAACCACATGTCCACATTGCTCGGCGAGTTTGGCGATCTGAAAAAAAACATAGATTCCCAGATAATCAATGGGGATACCACTGTTGAAGCCTCCTCACCATTTGTCCTTGGGACTGAGGGCATACCTGTTTTCACATTCACAACACAGGGCACGCTGACAATAGACCCTTATACATGCTCTTTTAACATTTGGGATGAGGGTAAAACCCTGAATATTACAAGCATGGGCATCATTAAATTCTCATCAAGCAACCAGTATTACCCGCAGCAGTCTTTCATATACATGGATGGGGGAGTGATTGTTGACCAGAGCGGGGGTGAAACAATGAGAATCCAGCCAACATTTACTGTTACGAACCAGTCAGGCATAACAATAACCACAACATTAATCTCCATCTGCGGGGAAAAAAAGGAGCTTACAGGCAGCAGAACTGAAAGCATAAAAACCAGGCTTGTCTGCTCACAGCTAAAAGAGTTTGCATGGGTTGACGGGGAAAACATTACTGTCACAATCAAATCATTATATGTTGATGCATGGAATAATTTTTTTGACAGCAGCTTAAATGTTTTAAACCCTACTGATTACGGTATTTCAAAGAACCCTGATAACATTGTTGTAGAAATATACAATGTAAAGTCCTTGAGCATAAGATTTGTTTCCATAGAGGCAACAACTAGCAGATAAAAATATCCAGGAAAGTTCCGGTACAGAGGATGTAACATGATTTAATCAAACTTCACACCACATTTCGGACAATTCTCTGCAGAACGCGGGATGAACGAACCGCATTGTGAGCATTTCACAACCTCCTCCTCAAACTCTGTACCGCATCTCGGGCATTTCTTTGCCGTGGCAGGAATTGTAGCGCCGCATTCACTGCATTCAACAAATTTTTCCTTCATCATTTTTGCCTTTAGAATATATATCGCAAGCGTCAATCTTTTTCTGAAGATGAATACGATAACAATTACAGCAATAATTACTACTGTCCCAATAATAAATGGCATAATATTTACAGGCTCAACAACCTCTTTTACAACAACTGTTTGCCCTGGTGCAGAGGAACTCAGTTTATAGACCGGGTCTGCAACTGAGACATCAACAGTGTAACTGCCTCTCTTGGGAGCAAAAACATCTATGCTGTATGTCCCATCAGCATTTGTTTCTCCGGTGTATTGTTTATCACCAAATGTAACAGTTATGGTTGCATCCACCACGTTCTCCCCTGTGTTGTATGCTGCTTTACCTGACACAACCAGTTTTTCACCTGATTTGCAGTAGTATTTACTTATCTCTGCTGTTAACGCTATGGATGTCGGTGGCATAGTCAGATTAGAAACCTTAATACTAATCTCCATGCTGTTGTCAGCAACTGTAATTTGTGGGAACTGCGGAAAACTTATGTCAACCGAAAAACTATGTTCTTCGTAGACTGCATTAACCATGTAGTTTCCAACAAAGTTGGAGTTGGGCCATGTCCCAACGTTTATTTTATCACTAAGTAGCAGAAGAACATCTGATCCAGCATCTGTTTTATTGTAATTCTCACGGTTTTTACCCAGATAATCTAATATTATCCCTGGTAGTGTGTTCTTATCTGTGATGTTTGTCCTGCATTTAATCTGAACCGTTGCATTATTCACAGGAACGCCTGCATTATCACTTACGTTAACCTTCAGCATTCTGTAAATGTACACATTTGAGGTTTCATCAGTAAGGAATGGCGGGTCTCCAACGTCCGGGACAGCATTTTCTGTTTCACTTAAATCAACTGTTACATTGCAGAGCCAGAGCATGGAATTATCAAGAACTCGGACTGTGTTATGCTGCGGATTACAGTTTTCAAGATGGTTTTGAGTTGTTGGTTTCTGTACCCCGGGTATTATGGGGTCAGCATCTGCTTCTCTAAAATCAACATCAAAATATGTGTTAAGCGCATACATTGAAGTGTTGATTAATACAATGTCATTTTCAAAGGCAACAACAACCCTGACATGGTCAAAATGAACGATGCTGTCGTTGTCATCATCAGAACTCACAAAAGGATCATTGTTTGAGAATCTAATCCTGAGTTTTTCTATATCCTCTACTGTTCTTAAGCCTTCAGCCCATAAATCATATGTCTCAGTGTAGGACTCAATACCTGCTTTCTCAATATTCAGCGGTTGGATGGAGGTACTATGATAATCCACGCCGTCCTTTGAGTACTGAATATATTCTGTACCATTGTAAAACGGCTCTGTTATATATGTTGTCTCAAGCACAGCAGCGGTAAGTCTGTGATTAGGGATTTTCATTTTGTTCCAGAACCCTGCCGCATTAAGTGTGTCTGAAGGTTTAAGATCAATGTATCTGCCATCGTTTTCAGTAAGATTTTCTGTAAATGGCACGAAGTCCTGAACAGATGAAGAAAGTTCATGACAGTTTTTTATGCCTGAATCCGTTATTAAAACCGTGCTTGAGTTGAAAAATATTCTGGAATAGTTTCCTATAACTGAATCCTGAACGGATATGCTGCTTGAGTCAAAAAGCAGGTATGGACAGTCATCATTTTCATCTATTTCCTCTGCATCAAAACCTGACGGTAGTTCTTTGATTCTATCAATTATGGTTTTGTTTATGCTTGCATTACTGTTTATTATATTTATATAACCAGGGAATGTGATTGTAGAGTTAATGGTAGTGAAATCTGAGTCTTTTATCGTTAAATTAAATTTCAGATAAGGAGAAAGCTGTTTCGTGGTCACATTTAAAAGGGAGCGCTCCATAATCAGTGTGCTGTTGTCAGTGAGACTCAAGGAGTATCTGTGATAGGCATCCTGTATAAACTCAAGTGTGGCATTCCTAAGAATTAATGTACCGTTTTTGACAGATATGTTTCCATCCTGTTTCCAGTAGGTGTCCTCAATTGTATATGTGGAGTTCACAATATTTATGTCATCCTCAGAATATGTGATGTTGTTTGTTTCTTCTGAAACTCCTATGTTTACAGTTGAGAAAACGATCAGGAAGAATAATATAAGAGCAAGGAAGTAGATTCTTTTCATTTTCCCCTCCTTCAATTATGCAAAGACGATTAGTGTTTCAGAGCGTTCAATGCCATCTGTTTTATGAATCCTGTTTATTACTATCTCTATTATTGTGGATAGTTTTTCACATTCAAGTCTTACAACAGCATCATATCTTCCACTGACCAGATTCACCTCAGCAACACCCTTCACCCTAGAAAGCTCATTTTTTACATCCATCGCTTTCCCTTTTTTTACTTTCAACAGTACATACGCCTTTTCCATGATATCATCCTCTAAAGGTGCTTAGTGGTTTATAAAACTTGCTAAGATTGTATAGAAAACTTTATTTAAGCATAATCTAATAAAGATAAATTGATGTTCTGTCCAAAATGCGGGAAGAAGATTGAAGGGGAACCAAAGATTTGCCCGGGATGCGGTGAAGACATATTTTATATATGGCAGCAAAGTGGAATAAAAGAGCTGTGGGACAGGGAGGATGCTATGTTCTCGTTCAATAGAGTAAGACAGAATATGTTTATATTTTCAGGGTTAATGGTTTTAGGTTTTGTTCTCGCTGTGTTGGGCATTATAATATGTGATATCACTCTAATGCGGCTTCTCTTTACCGGTATCGTTATCATCTTAGCGGCATCATTATTGTTTATCCTTGGGTATTTTAGGATGAGGCTAATTCATTTAAATAAAAAACTTCATTCCTAAACAGAGTGAGCAAAACCATGTCAGTAATGAACAACAAAGCAGTCTCAGAGGTAATAGGCTCCATACTTACATTCGCTGTCACAATTGTTCTTTTCTCCACGGTTATGCTTTGGGTACTATCCTTCCAGGGACCTGTTCAGAGAACCTTTACCGACCTGACTCCGTCACTTGATGTGAAAGCAGACAGGGGTATTATAAATATCACACATGAGGGGGGTGAAACCCTGAAGGATGGTGAGACATTTGTTTATGTCACCATCAATGATACTACAACCAGGTGCAACATCTCTGATGGAGATGTTGGAAATGAATGGACGGTAGGGGAGACATGGTCAAAGACATTTGATATAACACAGAATGATACTGTATCTGTTTCTGTCATCACAAAAACCGAGATTATAATGTATGCTACCCTTCAGGGAAAACTTGAAGGTGATAATGCCCCTGTCATCTGTTTTGCATGGTGCAGCCCTGAGAATGTTCCAGCAGATAACAGCACAGTATTCAAAATATATGCATCCATATCTGATGCGGATAATGATGTTTCAAATGTTACAGTGAACCTTTCCAGAATAGGCATTGGTGTTCAATCGCTTTCTGAAACCAGCAAACTGTACCAGACAAATTCGTTAAAGGTTTCAACAGGAACCTTAACCGGTGATTACACATTTACCATTAACTCTACCGATTCAAAAAACAATTATTGTACATACAATGTCTCAATGAGTGTAACAACAATTACGAAAACAGAGGGGCCTGATCTTTCTGTCAGTTCATCTGATATATCTGTGAGCAGCAAAAACCCGACAAGGGGAAAGAGTATCACTGTCACTGCTATTGTTAAGAATTTTGGCGGTGCGGCAGCAACAGCCGATATTGTCCTTTATGATGGGAACAGCACTATAAATAAGGTTTCAGGTATAATGGTTCCATCACTTGGTGAAAGCAGCAGGGTGCTTTACTACGCCAATGTCTCCCCTGCAGGCAAACACAATCTGACAGTGTCAATTGAAAACATCGCACCTGAGGAGGACCCCTCCTTCAAATACAACAATCAGGCAACCTTCACAATTTCTGTGATAACAAAAATTCTGCTTGTGGATGATGACCATTATACCAATGACGGGAGTGCCAATGATACAGTAGGTTTCTTGGAGAACGCATTACAGGTCAGTGGTTTTGATTACCAGATTTACACAGTGGATGAAACGGATGATACAGCAGATGGACCAGAATATGATTCAGGCTCTGTTCAGATGAAGGATTTTGATGTTGTTATATGGATGACAGGGTACCATGAGGTGAAAGGGGGTTCATTAACAAGCAATGATCAAACAGAGCTTAGAAAATTTTTGAATAACGGAGGAAAACTCTGGCTGATTAGCGAATACATTATTGATGACCCTGGTGCGGGTCCATTAAGCAATTTTGTAAACAAGGATTTACGTGTTGATCCATCTGGTGTTGAAAAAAATAAAAATGCGCCCGTCGGCATCATTTATGGTAACAATGCCAGCCCAGTATCAGCGGGGATGGAGTTTGAAACAATTGAAAGGGTGAGCAATCTGGGGGACTATATTACGCCTGACTCTGATGCAAAAGTTATGTTCAACGACAGTACAAACAAGAATATTGCTCTTACATTTGAGAATGAAACCTCAAAAATTGCATTCTTCTCATTCGAGTTTTCAACCATAGAAAGCCTTGACGACCAGGCAAAACTTGCTTACAAAGTGTTGATGTGGATGGGGGATTTAAGCTCAATCCAGGGAAGGGATGTTGCTGTAAGCAGTCAGTCTTTTACACCGGCAAATCCATCGTTCAGACAAACGGTAACAATTAATGCAACAATCAGAAACAACGGGGCATCTGATGAGCCATCTGTTGGCGTATTATTCTACATGGATGATGTTTCCATTGCAGACATACAGTATGTTTCCATAGGGGCATTTAACTCAACAACCGTAACCGTAAACTGGACTGCTGAACCTGTTGGAATCCATACCCTTAGAGTGATGGCTGACCCATACTATGAGATTGATGAAACAAACGAGCGAAACAACGAGCTCAGATCAAGGATTGCCTCAACCAGTTTATATGTTAGTTTCTCAATACTTGTTGTTGATGATGACAACTCAGTTAATAACGGCGGCTCAAATGCTAACACAACGAGTTATATCACAAGTGCATTGAACAATCTTTCCTATTCATACTACTACTATAAGGTACTCTCTGGTGCTGACGGGCCTCCTTTGGATAATCTCACAAAGCACAATGTTGTAATCTGGGCATGCGGGAATGAGACATCAAACACACTCAGGAATAATGACAGGAACAACATCGACTCATATCTGAATCAGGGAGGCAGCATCTGGCTGATTGGTCAGGGCATAGTGAATGACCTTTGGGGGACAGATTTCCTCAATAACACATTAAAGGTGAACTCATCAGAGAATGATACAGGCATACCAAGGAATATTTATGGGTTTAAGAATGACCCTGTAACACATGGCATGTACTATGCAACTTCATCCTTGTTTCCTGATAAAGCAGACAGGATAACGCCTGCGAATGATTCAAGGCCCATAGTGTGCAACGCATCGGATACCGGGAAATATTACGGTCTCAGATTTGAAAACAGCAGTTGCAAAATTATTTTCTTCCCGTTTGAGTACGGTTTCATATGCGGCGAGGCAGTGGAGATTGGGGGGGAGTTTACAGAATCAATATTATGGGATGAGAATTTTGACTCGCCGGGTGAATGGACAAAAAACCCAGATGCTGATAACGTCTGGGAGATAGGTAAACCGACAGCAGGCATAGGTCCCGGGGGGGCACATAGTATACCCAACTGTACGGCAACGAAACTTGCAGGGAACTATAAAAACAATGAAGATGACTGGCTTGTTTCACCAAACATCACCCTGCCAGCAGACAGCCTTTCCATTAAACTCTCATTCTGGCACTGGTATGAAATAGAAAAAGATTATGATTACGGATATGTTAAAATAAAACCGACTAACGGAACAGTATGGAAAACAGTTGGAACATATACAGGAAACTATAAGAACTGGCATAAGACCACGATAGACATAACAGATTACAAAGGTAAAACAGTAAACATAGCGTTCCATTTCACATCAGATGGATGGTTCAGCTACAAGGGATGGTATGTTGATGATGTAGAAATCGTAAGGAACTATCTCAGCCCTGGTGCAGAACTGCCGCATAACGGGGAAAAAGAAAGGGAGGAACTCGCACTTCTTGCACTTACATGGATGGGATATCCTGAGGAGAGGATTGAACTGAGAATCACAGATATTGATGTTGATGCGCCAGAGCATCCTGTGCTTGGAAGAGCATACGAGTTAAAGGCAAGGATATGGAATGCTGGTTACAAGGATGCTGATGTTGTTGTGCGCTTCTATGAAGGGGACATAATTATTGATACAAAAACAGTACATGTAGAAGGAAGAAGTTCACCTGATTCACTGCCGTACACAGACATGGTTACCATCTGGAGACCCTATTATGCAAGAACAGATGGGAAGGTCAGTATAATAATTGATAAGGACAACAACATACCAGAAATAGGCGCTCCTGAGAAACTCCTTGAAAACAATTTGGGTAAAAAAACACGTTCAATATCATTCTTCTATGATGATTTTGAGAATGGAAGCGGGAACTGGGAAAGTTCTGCGATGGTGATGCAGATAAATAGTGAGGGGTACAGGGGGATGAGCGAGGCAAACACTGATATTCCTACAGTATGGGCGAGTACCTACATATATGGCAGTACATCCTATATCTCTGATGCACATTCTAAACCAAAATGTACACAACTGATTGAATATGAAAAGGTACTCACTACTGCCGTGGTGGACCCAAGATGGGTTTACACCCCTGGTATTAATGTAAGTAATGCACAAAAAGCAGATCTGACATTCTGGCATAAATTTAAATTAACTTCTGCATTCAACGGTGCAATGCTGCAGGTTGCATATAAAAATACTGCTGGTGGAAGTGTAGAAACCGGGACCCCTCACTGGGTGTATATCACAGGGGCTTATATAAATCCTACATCTTCGTATAATTCTAATCATCTCTGGCTTGATGTGCCTGCATGTTACGATGACGATGGTACATATATGACCTTTTGCTGGAATGGTTACGGAACAGACGGGCTTTACAACTGGGAGTTTGTTAAAGTTGACCTTACAGGATATATAGACAAAGCGGAGCAGTACAGCAACGGTAATTTAAGAATAAGGTTTTACTCGATCGTGTATGAGAGATACTACTATGATGGGACAAATGATGCGGGTGTAGCAGACCCATACGATTACGGGGGTATGTGGCTTATTGATGATGTGGAAGCACATGTTTACAGAGGTGGAAAAGATATGTGGCATTACCTCGGACCTGAAGACACATATTTTGATAGTCATTCTGGTGATCGTGCATTTTGGTGTGGAGATAACTCCACAGGATACTTCACCGGCAGCATGGACTGCTCCCTGACATCAACACCAATCGACCTAACCACAGCAAAGGATGCAAAACTGGAATTCTGGACAAAATTTAATATTAGGATGAAGGGTGGTCGGCCAGGCGACTGGTGCCAAATAGCTGTTTCAGATGACATGGGAGGTACATGGCACAATATTCAGTTTGGTCTGACGTTCGGTTGGAATGTTTCTGGCACCAGGTCAGATGCACAAGATGCACCATCAGATGATGGTAAAAGTTACAGTGGAATAACTCCTGATGGGGGGCCTGGCTGGGTATCTTCTAACACATTAATGAAAATTAGCGCAGACCTCTCAGGAGCTTCAGGTTCAACAATACTTATACGGATTACAATGATTACAAATAATGATGCAGACCTTGCAGAAAATGCGTCTTTAGGCTGGGGCGGAATATATATTGACGACATAAGAATTATCGGTAACTCATCATCAGGCGGTGGAAAAAGTAGTTTTTCAGAAATTCAACCCTCCAGTCATACATCAGATAATGAACCCGCCCATGACGGTATAAAAAAAGAATATTCAGGAAAAGGAGAAGACGTTATTAGTCAATTTACCATATTATCATCCTTTAATAATACGTTATTTCAGGATTGCCCACTATGGGTATGCCACATCCCCCTCTCAGAAACGCAGCATTTGGGTCAGCATGTGAATATGCATTTCCGTTTGGGGTTGCGTTATTGTTGTTTGGTTCTACCAAATATTTCACCTCAGTTGTTCATGGATTTAAGGGATTATAAAGGTTTCGCCTGTTTTTGCTTTGGGACAATATTCTTCTATCCGCCTCGCCAACCCGAAACAGGGATAATGTTGACCAGGTAAGTGAGATAACAGAGCCAAGAGTAACATTTCGGCGTGGTAAAAATCTGGGGGTGACATTATATCCTCCAAGAAGATTACAGATAGGTCTTGTAGCAAAGATACCATCACCCAACATAGTCTCCATATCCGGATGATTTTCAATTGCCTGAGCTGTTACACCAGGAAACATACTTGTTTCCCCAATGGAATGATCAGTTTCAGAGTTCCAGCCTGCAAATAACTTATACTTTGTGCCAATAACTGCTACCTTATACACATAATCATGTTTGGAATCAAAGGTCGAACATGGCCAGTTATCATTCAGCAATGTCTCATTCTCACAGGTATTTGATGAGTTCTGACGTTGACGATCTGCAGCATAATTTTGTTTAACAGATGTTGGAGTTCCGGAACCATCAATAGAAAACACCTTTTCAAGACCGCGAACAGGCTTATTCGTCAGGTTAAATACAATACCAAGTATCTTGTCAACACTTTTTCTATCGTATCCCCGCTCCTATCGTTTTATAAGAAAATTCCTCATTTAGACCCAACTTTTCCGAAAAGAGATATATCAACCCCTCTGCAACACGATTAGGAACGCCAAAATATGATTGCAGAAGTAATACTTTTGCAATATCGGAGGCTTGTTTTGATGGGCGTCCTGAACCCCTGGGTTCCGCAGGTGTGTTGGCGTCAGTCCACTTCACAGCTGAATCTACCAACCCACGGATTAGATTAATCATATCGGCAATTTCATGACAATTGTGCGATATCATAATCCCTCCAATTGATCTTAGCCTTTTCTCTTTCCTTATATGGAAACTCCTGTTTACGAACTTGATCGATTATACTCCGGACTAAATCGCCTCTTTGCTTTCGATTCATTAATAGGGATATACACCAACAGGTTTATAAATGTTGTGGAGTATATACCCCATAATGAAAGGAAATACTGGCATCTTACTTGTGTTTCATCTTCCATCAGGCACACCACGTTCAATTCATAATAAGTTCATGAAGAAGTTTTACGGTGAAAACACCAGTAGTTGGAAAGGACGCTATCATTATCGTCGCAGGGGATTGCTTGATAAGATTCCTCACATAAAACTCTATACGGGTGTAATCATTGTTCATCAAAAAAACGTGTCCATACTTCTCCAATTTTTGAAACAATATTCCACAGTAATACACAAAAGGAAGGTAATGCTTATCAAGGATGATATGGTGATTCTGTCCAAAGAATAGATCACGCATTGGTTAATTTTGTCCCAAAGTCGCCTGTTTTTTAGGTTAATTTTTTATATCACAAATACAATAAGGTTTTATGAATAATAATGGCATGAAACTTGTTCACACCCGTTCCATTCCATCCTCAATTTCCCTGCGGAAATCTAAGGATGGTCAGGCATCTGCTGTCGGCGCAATGCTTACAGTTATAATAGTTATAATAGTGCTTTCCATGATAACGCTTTATTATGTTCCAGTGTGGATGGAGGAAAAGGAGAGAAACCATATGAACACTGTACAAAAGGAGTTTATGGATTTATCTGCAACAGTAAGCTCCCTGATAATAAACAATGATAAAAGTTCTGAAGGAAAAAACACAGTTGTTCTTGGTAATGAGGGAATACCATTTTTTTCCATAGGAACAATGGGAACCCTGAAAATAGACCCATACACACCATCGTTCCATGTTTATAATGAAACAAAAATTCTGAATGTAACAAGCACGGGAAACATCAGATTTGAGCCTCAGAACAGATATTTTGTGAAGCAGAACTTTGTCTATGAGAATGGCGCTGTGATAATAGACCAGTCCGGAGGTGAGGTTGTAAGGGTTGAGCCAACATTCAATGTATCAGGCAGTACAGTATCCATGACCCTAATTTCTATTTCAGGAACAAATGAATCAATGACAGGAAAAAATGCTCAGACAGTTATCATAAAACTCATGTTTTACGAATCTGATACCTACACATGGAGCGGGGAAAACATAACAATAAGTATTACCACAATGCATCAGTCTGCATGGCAAAACTATTTTAACAAAAAAGGCTGCAACACAACCATGGTAGATAACAATGTTGTTGTAAATCTAAATGATATATCCACGCTTACAATCAGATACGCAGCGATTAAAGCGGAAATAGTGCACCCCTGAGGGAAATTTTATAAAAGACAAAAAAGGATATTGATGTAGAAATGGCAAAAAAGATATTGATAAAATACGGAGAAGATGTCAAGAAGGAAGAAAAAGAAAATACAGAAACTAAGATACTGACAAAACACATGAAAATGGCGGTCGGGAAGGATGTAGAAGAAGAAAAGCCAGAAACACTTGATAAGGATGTTGAAGAAATAGAAAGCTACCCCATTGCAGAACCCTATGCCAAGGTTAGAATCACATACAACCATAAAACACATACCTATCTGTATGAGGCTATAGAGAAAAAAATTTCTGAAGATGAGAAAAAAATACTTGATTTTATAAAAAAGATTCTGTCAAAAACAATAGATTATGAAACATTTGGTGAAAACATTGCTGAAAGGAAAAAACAGATAGTAGACAACACGGATGAGATAATCAGAAGCAGGGGCATAAGGATTGATGAAAAAAGCAGGGGTATAATCAAATACTATCTATGCAGGGATTTTGTGGGTTTCGGAAAGATAGATGTAGTAATGAATGATGAAATGGTTGAAGACATATCCTGCGACGGCTCAAATACGCCCCTATATGTGGTGCACAGGGCTTATGAGTCAATAAAAACAAATCTTTTGTTTGAAACAGATGATGAAATTGATTCTTTTGTTATTGCACTGGCGCAGCGCAGCGGCAAGCAAATATCTGTTGCAGACCCCATGGTGGATGGGACACTGCCGGAAGGTTCGCGTCTTCAGGCAACCCTGGCAAAAGAGGTGACTACAAGAGGCTCATCATTCACCATCAGGCGTTTTAAAGAGAATCCGCTGACACCACCCGACCTTGTACGATATAACACCCTGTCTGCTGACATGGTGGCATATCTCTGGCTTGCTGTTGAGTTTGGTGAATCCATAATAACATCTGGTGGAACCGCCTGCGGAAAAACAAGCACGATGAATGCAATAATGCTGTTTATTCCCCCTCAGGCAAAGATTGTGAGCATAGAGGACACAAGGGAAATTAATATTCCTCATGAGAACTGGATTGCGGGTTTAACAAGGTCAGGTTTCGGAGGTAAAACAGGTCCTGGGAGCGGTGAGATAGACATGTTTGAGCTTGTGAAGGCGGCATTGAGGCAGAGGCCGCAGTATGTGATAGTGGGTGAGGTAAGGGGTAAGGAGGCGTTTTCGTTGTTTCAGGCGATGGCTACGGGCCATACTGCTTATTCAACAATGCATGCTGATTCTGTCAGGTCTATTGTCAACAGGCTTGAGAACCCGCCGATTAACCTGCCAAGGGTTCTGCTTTCTGCGTTGAACATAGTGGTTCTTCAGTCCCAGGTTATGCTTGGAGACAGGATGGTGAGAAGAATAAACAAAATAGTTGAGCTTGTAGGACTTGATCCTGACACAAATGATTTAATAACAAATACAGTATATGAATGGCATCCATCCGGCGACAAATTCAAATATTTAGGGCATTCTGTAATGTTTGAAAAGATTATGAGTAAAAAAAACATGGCAATGAATGAAATGAATGAGGAGTTTAAAAGAAGAACAGAGGTTGTGAGCTGGATGGTGAAGAAAAATGTGAGAAACTATCAGGAAGTTGCCAAAATTGTTTCACAGTATTATACTGACCCTGAGGAGACTATGAAAAAGATAATGGCGGAGACCCATGCCTAAGAAAGTTGTTATAAAAAAGACAGAGGCAGAGGAAAACATAAAAAAGGAGGTTAAGGTTACTCTAATCCCTGAGATTAAAGAAAAAGGGTTTGAGGATGTGGAAACAAGGGCGGTCACAGAGCCTTACACATATGTCAGGCTTCTTTACAACAAGGATGCGAATGAATACCTGTATGAGATAATAGAACCGCAACTTTCTGAGGAGGATAAAAAAACATTTGATATTATAAAAAACACATTAATTGAAACTGTAGAGGATGGCATGAGGTTTGCAACCCGGGAAAAAAGGGTGGAATATTTAAAAAAGAACATGGATGAAATCATCTCGGACAAGCATATAAAAATGGACGATATTTTCAGGGAAAAAATTTTTTATTACATTGTCAGAGACCTCATAGGGTACGGTAAAATAGATGTGCTGATGATTGACCCAATGATTGAAGATATTTCGTGTGATGGTGCAAAGACTCCAATATATGTTTATCATAGGGCGCATGAGTCAATGAGAACAAACCTTTTGTTTAATGGTGATGAGGAGCTGGATAAGTTTGTTGTTACACTCGCCCAGAAATGTGGTAAAAGCATCTCTGTTGCATCCCCCATGCTGGATGCAACAATACCAGATGGAAGCAGGCTTCAGGCAACCCTGGCAAAGGAGGTGACTACAAGAGGCTCATCGTTCACCATCAGGCGCTTTAAGGCGAACCCGATAACACCGCCCGACCTTGTGGGATTCAAAACAATGTCTGCTGAGATGATGGCATATCTATGGCTTGCAGTGCAGTACGGTGAATCCATGTTAATCTCAGGTGGAACAGCCTCAGGAAAAACCACAACATTGAATGCCATACTACTGTTTATTCCCCCCCAGATGAAAATTGTGAGCATAGAGGACACAAGAGAGATTAATATCCCACATGAGAACTGGATTCCTGGCTTAACAAGGGCAGGTTTCGCAGGCAAATCAGGTGAGACAAGCGGCGAAATAGACATGTTTGAACTGATGAGAGCATCGCTGAGGCAGAGACCCCAGTATCTTATTGTTGGTGAGGTGAGGGGTAAGGAGGCATTCATCGTTTTTCAGGCGATGGCAACAGGTAAGGCAACATATTCAACAATCCATGCAGATTCTGTTCAGGCAATAGTTAACAGGCTTGAGAACCCACCGATTAACCTGCCAAGGGTTCTTGTAGCCGCATTGAATATTGTTCTCCTCCAAGCCAGTGTGAAAGTTGGTCCCAAGATGACAAGAAGAATCAAAAAAATCGTGGAAATCGTAGGACTGGAGCCTGATACAAAGGAACTCATCACAAACACAATATTTGAGTGGAATCCTGCTGATGACAGATTCGTTTATCTAGGGCACAGCAGTGTTTTTGAAAAAATTGCATATTTAAAAAACATGACGCTTGATGAGGTGACAGAGGAGTTTAAAAGGAGAACAGAAATCATAAACTGGATGCTGAAGAAAAACATTAAAAACTATAAAGAGGTTGCTAGTATAATATCCGCATATTATCAGGAACCTGAGGAAACCATAAAAAAAATAAGAAGTGATACCTATGAAAAATAAAAAGGCTACAAAACTCAAGGTTGAAAAAGAGGAAGATAGGAAACCCAGTAAATATCAAATACTCTCATACAGGCTGCTGGGTAAGTATGCAAAAAAACACATAAAACCCATGCTTGAAAAAAGCCTGAGCCAGGCGCATATGAAGATGCTGGCTGAGGAGTATGTTGCATATGTTATGATGAATGCAATACTGGTAGGGGTTATAGGTGTAATATTAGATATAATTCTTTTAACAGTAATCCTAATGCTTGGCATTTCTTTACCAGTATTTCTTGTACCAATAATGATTGCGCTACCTGTAATATTAGCATATCTTATTTATGCGCTTATGATGGGCTCCCCTGCATCCAAAGCAAAAGACAGGGGTAGAAACATGGACAAAAAACTGCCTTTTGCTATGAACTTCATATCAGCCATGGCATCAGCGGATGTGACACTTGGCTCAATATTCAAGTCTTTGTCAAGGGAAAAAATATATGGTGAGATAGCAAAAGAGGCGGGATGGATAACAAGGGATGTTGAGGTGCTCGGCAAGGACATCGTTACAGCCATGAGGGAAGCGATTGACAGGTCGCCTTCCATAATGTTTCAGGATTTTCTTCAGGGTGTGATTACAACAGTGAGTTCCGGGGGCAGGCTTAAACCATATTTTGTTTTGAAATCAGAGCAGTACATGGAGCAGCATAAGATGAATGTAAAAAAATTTAATGATTTTGTAGGACTGATGGCTGAGAGTTTTGTCACAGTCGTTGTTGTAATGCCATTGTTGCTTATTGTTATGCTTTCTGTGATGGCACTTATGACATCAGGTGGTGGTGGAGGATCAACCAACATAATCCTTTACGTTATTGCATTTGTTATGATACCCATGGCTCAGTTTGGTTTCATATTCATAATCAAAATAATGTCACCAGAGGTGGGATAATGAGAGTAGTTAGAAGTCAGGAGTTAGAAGTCAGAACTCAGGGGTCAGGAAAAAAACCCTCCCTAAATTCTAACTCCTATATCCTAACTCCTTGCACGGGGGTGGGATAAAATGTCTGAAAAAATTATTAAAATAATAATTTTGTCATTAACAGGCATAGGTGCTGCTTTGGCTGCTGTACTCGCTTTCATGAGTTATACGCATAAAATCAGTTTCGGAACACCGCTGGATTTTGTCATACTACTCGTCCTTATAGTATCAGGGCCTTACCCTTTTTATGAGCAGAGAAGATTGAAAAAAATTGAGAGGATAGAGGAGCGCCTGTCTGATTTCCTCAGGGACCTTGCAGTGTCAAACAGGTTTGGTATGACCCTGGCAGATTCCATAAGAAAAGCATCTTCAGGAAACTATGGGAAACTTACACCTGACATCAAAAAAATGGCGACACAGATTGACTGGGGTGTACCAGCAACAGATGCAATGGAAATGTTTGCTGAAAGGGTTGGAACACCACTTGTGAAAAGGGCAATGGCAATCGTTGTCAAGGCAACTGGTGCAGGAGGGGATGTGTCTGATGTTCTCAACGCAACAGCAAAAAACATAAAGGATGTACAGCTTATTAACACAGGAAGAAAAATGGAGATGAGTTCATACAAGGCAGTGATATTCACAGCATTTTTTGTGTTTCTTGCAACAGTTGTGATAATGAACTCCACATTCCTACCAGCAATTATGGAAAGCAGTGGACCTGGTGCTGGAGCAGGTGCAGAAGCAGCGGGTGGCGCTCCTGGGGCTATGGCTGGTGCGGGTGGAGGAATGAGTGTGGAGGATGTTAGGTTCGTATATCTTGGCGCTGCACTGGTTCAGGGTTTTGGTGATGGGATACTTGTAGGACTGATAGAAACAGGGAAAATAGTAAACGGTTTCAGAAACTCATTCATAATGGTGCTTTTAGCATATTTGATACTGTGTGTTGTGCCGATATGATTGGGTAGTTAGGGGTCAGAAGTTAGGGGTTAGGGAATTTTCGATTCAGCAGTATTATGCATATCCCTAAAACAGCAAGAAGAACTGCGGTCTCAAACCCGGGTATAATACCTGGTTTCCCCTTTTTCTCCTGATATGTTACTATTATCATATCTGTTCCCGTGTTGTCGGCTTTATCTATCCCTCTGACATATAATGTATTATCCCCTTTTGATAATGTGAATGTGTGCTGTGTATTTGTGCTGACATTCACCCAGTTTACCCCATCCGTGCTGATCTCATAAAACCGAACATTTTCTGATGCCGACCATGACATTGTGAAAGAGGATTTACTTGTTGTCTGACTAGATTCTGTTATTGTTATAGTTGGTGCAGTCTTATCAATAACAAATGTGATTGTTTTGTTTGCGTTGTTTCCTGCCTTATCAACTGCCTGAACAACAAGCATGTAAGTGTTTTCTGCGCTTACTACAGTGCCGTTTGTGAATGGATTACCGTTTAGTGTGATTGAAGTGGTGTTTAGATTGGTGTCAGTAACATCAACAATAGGCGCAACATCAGTGTTGTAGTATGCGCCGTCTGTAACACCAGACACTGTTATGGCTGGGCTTGTTTTATCGATGGTAAATAAAATAGTAACGCTCGCGCTATTATTCGCCCTATCCTCCACAGTTATTGTA
>JASEEW010000144.1 GCA_030019485.1 Thermoplasmatales archaeon
AAAACAGGCTACACTATTCAATTCTCGGACAACGCCTAAATTAGGACAATAGGAAAAAATGCGTTAAATTTATAAAGAAACACAAAAGGAGTATATAAACACAAGCGAAAGTTATATATACTACCTATACATTATGTTTTGGTAAGAGGGAGAGGATATGACAAAAAAGGAAAGTGCATATGTTGAAGAAGTAATTAAATGTCCGGAATGTAACAGTGCCCATCTGGTCAGGGATTATGAGAGGGGAGAGCTTGTTTGCGAGGACTGCGGGCTTGTGATTAATGAAGGGTTTATAGACCAGGGTCCTGAATGGAGGGCTTTCGACTCTGAGCAGGGTGCAAGAAGGTCAAGAACAGGGGCACCCATGACCTACACAATACATGATAAGGGACTGTCAACTGAGATAGGCTGGAAAAACAAGGACAGTTATGGTAAAAGCATCCCAACAAAAAACAGGGCGCAGCTGTACAGGCTAAGAAAATGGCAGAGAAGAATAAGGATAAGCAATGCCACTGAAAGGAATCTTGCATTTGCTTTGTCTGAGTTAGACAGAATGGCTTCCGCCATAGGGCTGCCCAGGAATGTCAGGGAAACAGCAGCAATGATATACAGAAAGGCCGTGACAAAAAATCTGATAAGGGGGAGAAGCATAGAGGGTGTTGCCGCCGCAGCACTATATGGTGCATGCAGGCAGTGCAACGTTCCAAGAACACTTGATGAGATCGCATCCACATCCAGGGTGAGCAGAAAGGAGATCGGCAGAACATACAGGTTCATGACAAGGGAACTTAAACTGAAACTAACACCAACAGCACCTGAGGATTACATATCCAGATTCTGCTCAGAGTTAAAGTTATCCGGTGATGTTCAGATGAAAGCAAATGAGATTCTGAAACTGGCTGCTGAAAAAGAACTAACATCAGGAAGAGGGCCCACGGGTGTTGCTGCTGCTGCAATCTATGTTTCATCAATAATATGCAATGAAAGAAAAACTCAGAGGGAAGTGGCAGATGTTGCGGGTGTCACTGAGGTAACAATAAGAAACAGATACAAAGAAATTACAGAAAAACTCAACATAAACGTGATATTATAAGATTGCTGAACAGGAATGGGGGGGAGGATGTACGTAATCATAGGTTGCGGTTCAGTAGGACTGAGTGTGGCACGCCTTATATCAGATAAGGATAAAACATTTATTCTTGACAACGATCCAAAAAGGGTGGAAAACCTCAGAGAGCAGGGATTTGATGCTGTTGTTGAGGATGCACGTAGAATTGAGAGACTGGAAGATAAATTCTCGGACACAGACATATTTTTGATATTAAGTCCTGACATGAACGCAAACCTATCTGTTTTGAAAAAATTGCGGGAGATGCTACCAAACACATATATTGCCGTAAGGGCCTCAGACCTGGCATCTGCAAAAAAAATGGAGGAGGAAAAAGCAGATTATGTAGTTCAGATGCCTGATGTTCTCGCATCATCAGTTGTCAGAGAGATTGAAAACTATGAGATAAGAAAATCTGCTGACAATCTGCTCAGAATATTAAAAGAGGCAAAGGAAACAGGTATCGGCATAGTTATACACAACTCCCCTGACCCTGACGCACTCGCATCAGCCCTGGCATTAAAAAAAATCTGTGAAGAGCATAAAATAAAGAACCAGATTATCTGCGGGGGTGAGATTGGCAGACAGGAAAACAAAGCATTTGTGAACCTGTTCGATATGGGACTAACAAAAATAAGTGAAACATACTATATTTTACCAATGATAAACAAACTTGAAAAAATCGCCTTAATAGATGCTGCAAAACCAGGCGCAAACAACGTGCTTCCAAGAGACGTTGTGCCCAACATCATAATTGATCATCACCCCCCTGATGAACCTGTCAGGGCAGATTTCTATGATGTGAAAAACATAGGCGCAACCTCAACAACAATGACAAAATATCTGCAGCAGCTTGGGATAAACATTGATTCAAAACTTGCTACCGCCCTGCTTTACGGTATAAGAACAGACACAAAAGGGTTCACAAGAAACACAACACCCGAGGACTTGAGTGCAGTCGCATTTTTATCACCCTTAGCTGATAAGGAGCTGCTGGCAAAGGTTGAGACACCACCAATGAGTGCTGACACAATGGATGCTATGGGAAAAGCTGTTCAAAACAGGGAGGTTTATGGCTCGTATCTGATTTCCTGTGTTGAAAACATCAGGGATAGGGATACGCTGCCTCAGGCTGCAGAATTTTTGCTGTCACTCGAAGGTGTTTCAACAGTTGTTGTGTTCGGCATAGTTGGGGATCAAATCATAGTTTCTGCAAGAACAAATGATGTAAGACTAAACATTGGCGATGTTTTGGCAAAGGCATTCGGCAGTTCTGCAGTGGTGCTCTCAAAAAACGGTATTGCTCATGCATCCGCAGGCGGTCATTCCGCATCTGCAGGTGCGCAAATACCCATGGGGCTCCTTGGTGAAACAGAAGAAAAAGAAAAACTTGTAGCCCTTGCGAAAAGCGCTGTTAAGAAGCAGTTTTTTGAGGCAGTTGGATTTGAGGAAAAAAAGAAAGAGGAAAAAAAGGACTGAATAAGTATTTTACATATTACCCCTGTCAACTAAAAACAAGATAGAATCCAAATAAAATAATCATACCCATCAAAGCAAATGCGTACATCTTTTTACTCCACCTGAAAATCTTTGAGCCGTCCAAGGGTGGGAATGGGAGCATGTTGAACAATGCTAAAAATATGTTTATGTATCCTAAATAAAAACCTATCAACCCAATAAAACCTGGAAGGAACAGTAATGGTAAAGCACCCAGACTAATCAGGACATTCACACCAGGACCTGCAAGGCTTATTTTTCCATTTCTTTCTGAATCAACATTGCCTGCGATGTAAACAGCGCCTGGCGCTGCGAAAACAAAACCGAAAAAAGAAACAATTAACGCAACCAGTAGCCCCCTATGGTACATCCTGTATTCCGCCCAGCAGCCGTATTTTTGCGCTACAAGTTTATGCCCCATCTCATGAAGCACAAAAGCAGTTGATACTATCAATAATGCAAATGGTAAAAAGAAAATAAAAAGAATTATATTCCTGCTGATGACAAGTTTAGAAAATGCTATTGAAAATGCGACTGTGAGAATGCCAACAGAAATAAGCAGTTCTTTAATTTCCCTTGATGAAAATTTTTTTGCTGGGATGTAGTAATAGTTGTACATTGTTATGACAATGTTTTGTTATGATAAAATGTTTTCTCCTTTATTTCTTCACTGTCACTGTACACCAGTCAACATTTTTTATTTCACCAGTGTAGTCATATCCTAATCTACCCCATTTATCCAGTATTTCTAAGGTTACATAATGATCTGCTGATGTTATGGGTAATGTTTCATCTTTCCAATCATCACCCATATATTGGTAGGATATGTCTTTATCTGTTCTTGTATCATTCATGTTGGTCTCATTCGTTTGGGTATCATCATGATCAACATCAAAATACCATTTAAACGTTAGGTCATCATCATTATCATCATAGTCTGTTGAGTTACCACCATAAAAATATGCCCAGCCATCATTATCTGAGATACTTGTTGTTTGCTTATCAGGCTTCGCAACTGCAACAGGTGCAAGGTTTATAAGACCGGCCCATGAGCCTTCTCTACTTAGATAGGGACTGTTGTTTTTTACATTTTTATTTACCAATGTAGCCCGAGCTGTGTAGTTTCCACTCCAATCATATTGAAATAGTCCTTCATATTGGTAATGTTCATCAATATAGGTTAAAGAGCAGTTTCCATAGTTTTTAAAAATATTCCCATTTTGTAAAATATCAACAGTTACATTTACATCTACAAGCGCTGTTTTTCCTAATGGTATTTTCACAAAAATATTATTAACCTCATTTTCACTGTCCCTCTTTGCTTCTGCTCGAACAGTTATGCTTTCCACCACAAAGTCTATAACAAAATTTTTATTCCCGATTTTGTTGGCAAACTCTGCAATCACAGTATACTTCCCGTCTTCTATAACAAATGATTTGTAATCAATGTTTTCATCCCATTTTCCATCCTTAATGTTTATGGGATGCTCAGGATATACCTCTTCATCATCATGCAGAATTCTAATTTTCCCTTCGCCTGATGGCTTTAAGTCTGGTGGCAGTATTGTGACCTTAACATTCAATCCACCTGTTTTCTGCTCAACATCAACATCTATGCCAGCCAGCTCAGGCTTTTTTGAACTCAGCAGATAATACTGCGACGCACCA
>JASEEW010000005.1 GCA_030019485.1 Thermoplasmatales archaeon
GCATCCAGGACAGTTGATGTGTCAGTTGGCGCTGGGAGCATATACATGAGTGAAACCATGAATGAGACATGGGTTGTGAGCTATGGATTGAATGAGAGTGTTAGGATAAGGTTTTCTGATTTAGGTGATAGTGACAAGAATTTTGGGATTAATTCTACAAAAGATATGAATGTAAACATCACGATTTACTGGTCTAAAGGGGGTGATTTAGGAGAACCTGAGTATCATAATGTTAACGGTATAGGGACTACACAACCAGTAGGTGCAAGTAATCCTCTTACAGGAACAGTTTACATCCGGGTCAATACCACCGGCGCTTCACAGAAAACACTCGCAGAACTCTGGCTTTTTGATATCACACCAATCACCTATGAACTCTCCTCTGCATTTGGGACATACTATATCAAATCGGTTAACGGTGGGATAGTAACGCAGGCAACAGGTCAGAAATATGTGACAGACAAACCCATTTTTAAAGAAACTGAAAACTCGGTTTTCATGTCCATGATTCAAACAAGAGCAACAAATCTCAGAAGCGGGGGTTCGGGGGGCTACTCTTTCACATTGAATATGGAGAATATGAACATAAGGAATAATATAAGCGCAAAGGTTTGCAATCTCACACTGCAGATATATGACAAATCAGGAAATGACTGGGATAAGGCATGGTATTCATACTTTACCACAGGATGGGAGAATGCGAAAACAAATGACAATAAATATAATTACACTGGGTTTATGGATGATGGTGATTCTTTGCTTTACAAAACAAAGAAAACAAATGAAATATCAGAATATGGTGCAAAACCAATTACATTAAAGCTTATGTCCTGCAGCATGGATGTAAACATGGAATCAAAATGAGGTTGTATGATGGATGACAAGGGGTATGCTGAAATAGGGTACGTGTTCACGTATCTTGCATCAGCCATAGTGTTAGCATCAGTTATTGGTGCATGCATCAGCCTGACAGCAGAAAGCAGGGATGCATCAACAGAAATAATCCTTCAGGACACTGCGAACAGAATAGCAGGCGGTGTTGAGAAAATGGTTTATATGGCAAATAGCCATCCTAATTCAACCTACAGCGTTGATGTTTCATTTCCATTAGAGATAAGGGGAAGCAGCGCAGAAATGAAATATGCAATAGAGGTAACAAATGATACTGTTTACATAAACGCATCAGACAGCATAAGGGTCAGGAGCATAATCCACAATTTCGGAAACATCAATATCAAAGTTGTGCCAAAGGATAGCATAAAAGGAAGCATCCTTGTAAGGGAGTATGCATCTGGCGCAACCCAGACGGTAAAAATAACATGGGATGCGGAAGAGAAATGTATAGCAGTACGGAAGGCATAAAAATAAATATATGAAAATGCGTATAATTGTTAGCGAACAGGCTAATATAATATGCAGTTAAAGGTTGCATAAAAATAATATATGTAAAATGCCTTATCAATTTAAGAGCAGGGTGAGAAAATGGAAGGAACAAAGAGCATGGGTGAAGTTGAGTTTGAAGAAGTAAAAGGACCAGGTTTTCTGGAAAGGTTCAAATCACTGTTCAGGAGAAAAACTAAGAGGGTGGCGGAGGAACAGCCAGGGATTGTTGTATTACCAATGGAACATGGGATTGCGGAACCTGAGGTGTTAAAACCTGCGGAGGTTAAACCAGTGGAAGAGGAAATGTTAAGACCTGCAGAAAACACACATGGAAAGCATAAGTTTCTGAGTGAAATTACGAAAACAGAACAGAGGGCAGCACCCATGGTTAAAATATTACCAGAAGAAGAAATCCGACCAGTTGGTGATGAAGAGGCCCTTATTGAGATGAAGCCTGTTAAACTTGAGAGAACTATTTTAGGGTTTGAGGAGGAAAAAGAGATAGTAAAGCTTGAGAACAGGCTTAGGAAAACACGTTTATTGTTTGAGAAAAGACTGAAGGAAAGGGTGGAAGAGTTAGAGAAAAGAAAGGTGGAAATAGAGCAGGCAATGATTTTAGAGTCACAGGCTAGAAGAGAGGCAGAGTTGAACAGAAAGGAAGAAATGCTAAATAGAAAGGAAAAAGAAATTGATACAGTAATCAGGAAACATCAGCTTGAAAGGGAAGAGGAATTAAACAAAAGGGAGAGCGAACTCATAATGAAAGAAAAGGAATTAAACCTAACAACAGAGCAAAAAATTGATGAGGATGTGAAGAAACTCCTTGGCATACTGGATGAACTGCTTGGAAAACTGCCAAAGGAGGTTATTGACGGGTTTGTGAAATCTGAGGGTTACAGGCTGTATGAGAAGGTTTTAGACAGATACGGTGTATGATATGGGGCTGAGGGAGCAGGCAAAGCAAATAATGGAGACAAAAGTCAAAGAGGAGCAAAAGGAGAAAAGGGTAATCTGCGGCAAATGCGGTGCACTTATTTCGCCTTTTGCAGAGCTCTGTCCAAGCTGCGGCAGCAGGTTTGAGGAAAAAATTGTTGAAGAGAAAGGAATGATGAAAAAAATACCTTTAAGGATTGTAGCATCAGGGGTTGAAGGGAAAAGATTTGATATTCCGGAGGTAAAGAAAGTAAAAGGCATACAGAAAATAACACCCCCTGAAGAAGTTAAGCATGCCATACCAAGGGTTAAAGAAGTCCCTGTTGCTGTTAAAGAGGAAAAAGAAGGATACATGGTGCCAAGTAAAAAAGAGGTAAAGGTTGAGGGAAAAAGGGTTGAGATACCAGAGATACCTAAAGAGGAAATACCGAAAACTGAAAAGCCAAAAGGAAAGATGAGTTTAAGGGAATGGTCAAGGCGTGAAATGGAATTAATAAAGGCGGCTGAAAGGGAAAGAGAGGTTTCTGGAACAAAAGCTGCAGAAACATTTGAAACAAGGGAGGAGGGGGTTAAAGAAGCAAAATTGGAAGAATGGAGAATTGCAGGAGAAACAGAAACAAGGAAGGCAAAGCCTGAGGAAATGAAAGTGGAGATACCAGAAGAGTTTAAACCCTTAGAAGAACCTGAAATTGAACTGCCGGAAGAGTTTGAAACTGTTGAAGGAGGCGAAATCAAACTGCCGGAGGAATTCGAAGAAGTTTCCGAGAAGATTATACCAGAAGCAGTTGTTCCAGAGGTAGAAAAGAAAGGCTTTTTTTCTGCTTTTAGAAGAAAACAGGTTGAACCAGGGCGGGGGGTACCAGAATTTGAACCCGCTGGTCCTGAAAGGGAGGAATACCTTGGTGTAGAATTTAAACCATTGAGTGAAGATTTTGAGGAAATCGAGGTTTATCCAATCGTGGAGCCTTACGCATACGTGAGAATATTATACAATAAAAAGGAGCATACAAGATTTTATGAGGTTGTTGAGCCATCACTTGCAGAAAAGGAAAGAGAAATGCTGGAGGTTATAGAGAACGCATTTGTAAAATCATTAGGTGTGAGTATTGAGAAACTTGACAGAGAACCAACCAAACATTTAAGGGAAGCAATGAATGATATAATAAAGGCTTATTCATTACCAATTCCTAGGGAGGCAGAAGACAAGATGTTCTATTTTGTTAAAAGGGATATGCTTGGATATGGGAAAATTGATGTGTTAATGAATGATCCAAACATTGAGGATGTATCCTGCGATGGCCCTGATATTCCGCTTTACATATACCACAGGCGCTATGAATCCATGGAAACAAACATTATTTACAAGGATGCGGCTGCTCTGGAAGCCTATGTGATACGCCTTGCACAGAGATGCGGTAAACACATATCCACGTCAACACCACTGATTGATTCTACATTGATGGATGGCTCAAGAATAGTGATGACCCTGGGGAAAGAGGTGTCAACAAAAGGCTCAACATTTACCATCAGGAAGTTCAGGGAGGATCCTCTTACGCCAACAGACCTTATCACATTCAAAACAGTGTCCCCTCTCATGCTTGCATATATCTGGCTCGCTGTTCAGTATGGGATGAGCATGCTGTTTGTTGGTGGCACCGCGTCTGGAAAGACAACAACACTGAATGCAATATCACTGTTTATCCCACCCCAGATGAAGATTGTAAGCATTGAAGAAACAAGAGAACTGAACCTCCCACATGCAAACTGGATTCCTGGATGCACGAGGGAAGGTTTTGGCGGTGAGGCGGTTGGTGGAAAACTTGCAGGTGAGGTTAGCATGTATGACCTGCTTAAAGCAGCTTTGAGGGAAAGACCGGAATACATCATTGTCGGTGAAATCAGGGGCTCCGAAGCCTATGTGCTGTTCCAGGCAATGGCAACAGGGCATACAACCTATTCAACAATGCATGCAGACTCGGTTCCTGGTTTAATCCACAGACTGGAAAACAAGCCTGTGGATATTCCAAGGGTTATGATACCTTCGTTGGATGCGGTGAGTATTCAGATTCAGACCAGGGTTGGCGGCAGAAGGGTTAGAAGGGTGAAGCAGATTGTTGAAATCATCGGCATTGACCCTCACAGCAAGGAACTGCTGACAAACGAGGTTTTCAGATGGGTTCCTGCCCTGGATGATTTTGAGTTTTCAGGCAAGAGTTACGTGCTTGAAAAAATCATGATAAAGGCAAACATAAGAAAGGATGAGGTGATGAATGAACTGAAAAGAAGGCAGGCTATTATTGAATGGATGGCATCAAAAGGGGTAAGAAAACATGTTGATGTTGCCAGGATTATATCAGAATATCAAACACGTCCCCAGGAAGTACTGGAAAGGGTGAAGGAAGAAATGAGTGAAAGAGGGATGATGTAAACATGCTAACGCCGTATCAAAGAATGTGCCACAAAATTTTTGGAGGAATTACTAAAAACTTTACAAAAAAAAATTATAAATTAAAAGACAATCTTGCAAAGGCAAGAATAGAAATGCTGCCTGAAGCATACATGGCTTATGCATGGATGAATACAATTATAGGCGCTGTTGCAGGATTTGTTGTAGGGGTGATTATCAGAGAAATTTTAATAATGCTGTTGTCAGGAGGTTTTTTTGGAAAACTTGCTGTTTCTTCACTGCTTTACATAATCAACATAGCCATTTTTGCTCCAATAATTTTTCCTGCCCTTATTGCTTGTGCTATCTACTCTCTATTTTTAACATTTCCTTCCAGTAAGGCCAAAACCAGAAAAAAGGATATTGACAACCATCTGCCTTATGCTGCTAACTTCATAACAGCAATGGCTGCTGCGCATGCAACGCCCCAGGCAATATTTAAAAGTCTTGGAAAGCAGGGGGAGACATATGGTGAGGTAAGCAGGGAGGCTGCATGGATATACAGGGACATGACTGCCCTGGGATGCGACCTGATTACTGCTATTAAAAGGGCTATAGAGAGAAGCCCTTCTGAGAAGTTTCAGGAGTTCCTGCAGGGCATCATAGGCACATTAACAGCTGGAGGGCAGTTAAAAAATTATCTTTCCGGCAGGGCGGAATTCTATATGAGGGAAAACAGGAGGGAGCAGAGAGACCTCATAGAGAGCATAGGTGTTCTTGCTGAGAGCTACATTGTTGTTGGTGTCGCAATGCCTTTGTTTCTGATAATAATGCTGGTCGTGATGTCCTGGGTTGGGGGGATGGCTGCCCTGTCCACCATAATGCTTAGCCTTGTTGTTTTGTTAATCCTCCCAATTATTCATGTAGCTTATTCCTGCATCATACACATGGTCACACCAAAGGTGTAAAACAATGTTTGATACTAAATCAAGAACAAAATGGCTGATAGTTTTTATCCTGCTGGCAGTTGCCACAGCATCCTGCGGGTTCGCATTTCAGTTAATATCAATCCCCTGGTCAGCCTCCTGTTTTTTTTGCGCATCAGCCCTCCTTGTAATTGTTATTTCCTATTTTGGCAGAATAATAATGGAAAAGGAGCCTGCGCCAAGGGAGCCATTTTCAAAGTCAACCCTTAACACGGCAACGTTTGCATTAAGCACATTATGGATAGAAACAATAATCTTTTTTATTGTTTCTCTGATACTAAAGTTTTTAAATTTGGCAGTATTTGTCATAGAATACATTTTTGGTGTGTTGTTTTTCGTAACAATAATCACAGAAATTTTCACCATATTCGCGTACACAAAAGGCTATACAAGGTTAAAAACCACAACAAAAACCATTCCCATAATTTTGGCTATTTCAAACACGGTGACTGCAGCACTATCCATTCTTGTAGCATCTGACATATTGCTGCCCTCATTGAACTGGGGGTTTGTATTCTCATTCTCCATTTTTGTCACAGCCCCATGCATTGCCAGATATCTGGAAATGCCTAAAATCAGAGAGACAATAGTGGTTATGCCAAAAGAAGCTGTTTTCAAAGGCAAGGCAGTTATATATCTTACTCTTGGTTTAGCATTGCCGTTTATCATATTCCCGGTCTGCTATTTCATAATCCAGCCAGTGGAAACAGGGTTTATTGAATGGTGGCATATTGCTACCATCCTGCTTGCTGTCTTAGAAATATGCACAGCCAGGGTAATCTACACGCAGTTAAAAAAGATGGAAAAAACAAGGGTAATAAAACTTCGCTCATTTGAAAAACCCATGAGGATAGGCATTGCGGCGGCATCTGTCCTAACAGGGGTTTTGTCTCTATTGCTCTACATTTACTCATCAGTTACCAAAACAGGCATTGCATTTGAAAAAGGCAACATAAGTTTCCTCTCAGTTTCCATACTGTGTTTCGTAGGACCGTTTCCTTTCTATGAATACTTCAGATTCAGGAAAATAGACAAAATGGAAGAAAAATTCCCAGACTTCCTAAGAGACCTGGCAGAGTACTGGAGAGGGGGGTTAAGCATGAGCACCGCTGTAGGCACGCTGGCTAAGGGTGAATACGGTGCACTGACTGGCGAGGTAAAAAAGATGGCAACACAAATATCATGGGGTGTGTCCTTCCATCAGGTGCTGAGAATGCTTAACGAGAGAATAGGAAGCGGGCTTGTTAACAGGTCGGTTTCATTAATTGAAGAGGCAGACAAAGCAGGTGGAAAAATCAGTGATGTGCTTGTCACCGCATCAAATGATGCGAGGGAGATAAAGTGGCTCCAGTTAGAAAGAAAAAGGAACACATCAACCTACATGATGATAGTGTACGTTTCATTTTTTGTGTATCTTGGGATTGTGGGCGTTATGGCAGCGCTTTTCATACCAGCAATAACAGGCTCAACAAAAGAAATTACCGGGGGTGGCGGCAGCATAGGCGGTGTTAGCGTTTCATCAATAAATGTTCCGCTGATGGTGTTCTTGTTCTTCTGCTCAGCAGTTGTTCAGGGAATAGGCAACGGCATTGTTGGCGGGCTGATGAGTGAAGGAAAAATAGTGTCAGGACTGAGGCATGCATTTATCATGGTGCTGGTTGGATGGCTTGTTTTCGCTGGTGCAATATACCCAATCGCAGTGGACCTGGCACAGCCAGGATCATCTGTTGAACATATATCCTACTGGCAGAAGGAGCCATCATTTGACATAACAGTATCTGCATCTGACAAAATGCCTGGCAGTGGCATGGACTCTGTTGAGTTGTTTTACAGGTACTCTGAAGATAACTACACATGGGGTAACTGGTCATCATACGGTGCACCAGATGAGGAAGCCCCATGGAAATTCAAATTCGACACCAAAACAGCAGGGGGTGATGGACACTATGAGTTTTGCTCTGTAGCAACGGATGTCGCAGGAAACACTGAAAACAGACCTGTAAGGGCTGATGCAAAATGTGGTGTGGACTCAACAGCACCAAAAACAACTATAAATGAGATTTCACATTACTGGCAGACAGAAAATATCACATTTACAGCAGAAACATCTGACAAATACACAGGTATCAACTCTACAACGCTGTATTACAGCTTCAGAGCAAATAATGCCACAGGTACTTCATGGACAGATTGGATAAGTCTTGGAACATACAACGTGTCAAATATTTCATCACCCAGATACTCAGTCGATCATCAGTGGAATTTCAACTGGACAAATGGTGAAGGAATTTATCGGTTCAAAGCAGAATCTATTGACTGCATAGACAATAAAGAGCAGGAAAAAATTGACATAGAGCTTGGATATGATTTAACGCCTCCAAACTCAACAGTTGCAGCAATGCCGTCTTACTGGCAGTCAGAAACGTTTAATGTTCCATATACAGCATCAGACAACGTTGACCTGAAAAGTATCACATTGCATTATAGATATAGCTCTAATAATATAAATTGGACAACATGGGCATCATGGAGTGGATTAGATGTTCACAGTACCTCTGTCACAGGTAATTTCTCATTCACAGCAACTAAGGAAGGGTATTACGAATTCCGTACTACAGCAACAGATAGCGCTAATAATAAAGAGACAAAAACGATAACTTCTGAGGGAAAAACAGGATATGACGTAACAATACCATCATCCTCTGTTAACGCCATGCCCTATTGGACAAATACCAGCACAACAATAACCATTAGCACCTATGATGATATTAGTGATATTAAAAATGTTACGTTATGGTACAGATTAACATGGTGGGAAGAATGTATACCTTTTGGTGTAGATGAAAACCCCCCCTGGGAGTGGGTATTTGACTTCCCCAACGGCGTCGGATATTATGAGTTCTATTCCACAGCAAATGATAATGCATTAAACTACAAGGATTATAACATCACACCAGAAGCAGTGTGCGCCTACGATAACATAACACCAGAATCAAAAGTTAATCCTGTTGACTACTGGCAGAACAGCTCAACATTTGTTGTTACAGCAAGCGCATCTGACAACATAAGCGGTGTGTCATGGGTTGAATTGTATTATAATTACAGTGCAGATAATTCTACAGGTTGGTCTGGTTGGGCTTTGTTTGGCACAAACGATACAACTTCACCATATGAGTGGTCATTTAATGCACCAAATGGCAATGGGTATTATCAGTTTTATTCTATTGCAGTAGATAATGCGACCAACATAGAACCTGTTCCTGATACCTATGACATAATATGTGGTGTGGATACTGCAAAGCCGATTGTATCAAATATAACACCAATTCAGTACATCTCAAATCTCACACCGCTTATCAGCGCAAATATAACAGACATTATCTCGGGTGTTAACGCATCATCTATAGTTCTAATTGTAAACGGAACGGATGTTACAAGCAGTGCAACAATTGCGCAGATAGATAATGGGTACAACATAACCTACACACCAGCAGCATTATTTGATGACGGACAAACAGTTAATGTGACGATAAATGCATCAGATAACGCAGGCAATAGTCTACCTTATTCATGGTCATTTACTGTTGATGTATCACCCCCAGAGTTAGCAATATTAACACTGTTAGATGGCACAAATGTAACATCTCCTGATGTATGGTTCAATGGCTCATGTTCTGATAGTATTTCAGGCGTACAATATGTTGAAATTAATATTACCTATACAGATAACGGCAGTGTTGTTCGTCCCTGGACAAACACAACCCTTGCATCCAATTATACATGGTGGGATTATCTGTTCACACTACCTCTTGAGGCAAATTATACAATCGTCGTAAAGGTTGTTGATAACGCATCAAATATTCAAACAGCAACAATCAACATATCTTACAGCTCAGCAAAAAAATATTTTTCAGATTCTATATCACCACATAAAACAATAAGTTTCTTCAAGACAGAAACCAAGATAGAAATATCTCTGAGGGAAGAAATATGAATCAACAAAATGCTCAGGTACACGTCATAGAGATGATTTCTGCAGTAATCCTGTTTATAGGTGTGCTCCTGTTTGTTTCCTCTTTCTCAGCACCACCCCAGGAGCCAGGGTATTCACTTACCCAGCTGAAAACACTGGGCGATGACTCATTGAGAGCACTGGATAACATCCCAACTAATGATGGGTTATACCACAACAGCACACTTGTGAAATACATAGCAAAAAATGACATAACAAACCTTACAAAATTTTTGAACCTATCACTACCTGAAACAGTATCATACAATATATATCTAAAAACCATTTCTGAAAGAAGCTCTATCTATTATATGGGCACACCAACAGGTGAAACCGCAGTAGCTCACAGAATCATTGTTTATGATGGAAATGCATATGATGTTGAACTGTTAATGTGGTATGAGCCCAGGTTATCTTGACTTGTAAACATAACCGCATTTTTTGCACTCAACCTCATCCCCAAATAATGGAGAGTATTCTGTGAAACCGCATACAGGGCAGATATTCTGTTTTTTCTCCAGATGACCTTTTCCTTTAACAAATATGTGCCTGCAGCTGATACACTCCATGTAATCATCAAAAAGAGGTCTGCCTTTGCTGCCGCATAATGGGCAGGCATCCTCCGGGGGGTCAGGAGCATCATGAAACACTGTGTTTTCCTCTTTTTTCTTTTTCCTAAACATTTTAATCATCCTTTTTCGAGATATGGGAATACTTCGGAATTTGCTATCACAAATTCCTCGTATTTTCAAATTGTTCGCCTTACTCACAATTTGAAAAATGGGCTGGGGCGGAATTGAACCGCCGACCACCGCGTTGTAAGCGCGGTATCATTTGTGGGCATCACCATACGGCATGCCGAAGGTGATATTAACCACTAGACCACCAGCCCACCACCCTGTCGGGTTTTATGGTTTAACATGGGTATGGTTGTTCCTGATTAATATTTTTTCTCACTCGTTTTTGTTGTACCTTGCTTTTGTGCATTCTAAGATATATTGCGAGCCTGATTTTAGCCTTTAGAGTCATATAATCGACCACAGCATTTCTTGTACTTTTTACCGCTACCACAAGGACAGGGTTCGTTTCTGCCTATCTTTTTGCGTTTTGGTTTTTTAGCATTTTCCGAACCAGCATCTATGTTTGCAATTTTTTCCAACATGAATTTTTCCACTTCCTTTTCGTCAGTTACATCAACCCCTTCAATCAATGCGAGTTGATGCAGGTTTTGAGCCAACATGAAAAAGTTCATTTTTTTCTCATTTGTTATGTCTACTCCTGCATCTTTTGCAGCCATGACAAATGATTTTGCTGGTCCCCAGTTGTTGGAGTCAGATGCATTCTTTATAATTTGCTCATCAATCTCTTTGACCTTTTCCGCAAGATTTAATGCGTTTCTTAGCAATCCTTTTTCTTCTACAAATGCAAAGAATGCAGACAATACTGGAGCAATCGACTTGAAGTAAGACATATCTGCAGAAATTTTTCTTGGCAGGGTGTCCAGACAGCATTCTTCAAGTTCATCCTCATCCCATTCTTCAGGAGACAATCCATGATAAGAGTACATATATTCAGTGAAAGACATAACTACAAACCCTGACTCTTGTTTTTGCTCCTCAGTCAATGCTTCATAGCGCTGACTCTTAGAAAACTCAATGCGCCATTCATAAACTCTATCGAGAATTTCTTCCAGTTCTTCATCTGAATATTCATCTACCATGTTACCACCTCATAATTTTTTGGTGAGGAATTTGGGTGAGGGTGTAAGCCCGAACCGCCTACACCGTGTTATGCGATGTAGATGTATAATGTTTATCTGAGTTCTGAGATATAAACTGCTGATAATTGAGTCTGTCCAAGTTCAGTTAATTCTACATCATCCATAGACAAAACACCACATTTAGGACATACGATGCTTTTTTCAAAATGTGGACGTTTACTTTCAATTGGAAAGGTAATTTTACCCACCTCGCAATCGAAATATTCCCCACACTTCTTACACTTGAAATGAAGTTCTGTCATATTATATTAACCTGCCATTTTTCTTTCTTTTCATAGTTCAAGACCTCCACATTTTTCACACAAATACTTCCCCTTAAACACACTATATCCATCTTCACCCAGTCTGATAATTCTTTTGCACTTTGCGCACTTTGTCGGCTTATACTTAGGAGGATTCGCAAGTTTCTCAAAATTATACTCGTTAGTTCCATACCACACATACATTTCAGTTTCAAAATCCTTCCTACATTTTTGGCATTCTTTCCAATCACCCCTATGCCCCTCATGGTGATGATACGAACAAAGTGTATATCTGTCATGGTTTCGATAGCAGCTATTTCGAGCATAAGAAAAAAAATAATTTTTCTATGTAAGAGTGAGACAATTTCATATAACGGCTGACGCATATCTGAAGTTCGCCGATAGGCGAATTTGGGCGAAGCGTAGCGTAGCCAGATATACGTCTGTTATATGAGCGAGCGAAGCGAGGACGAGGGAGCGACAGCGACCGAAGAGTCATGGAGGAAAAGAGGCTCATAGAGAGCCGCCATTTGGTGGTTTCTTTCTAAATTTGGTATTGTGCAATCGTTCAAGTTGTTCACTTCCCAAGTATCTTTTTGTTATGTATTCCCTTCTTTTCTTTTAAGAATAAAAAGAATTTCTTTATGGAAACTGGTATTCTTTCGATACCTTGACCACCCCAAACTTTACGTTTATACCATTGCTTGAAATAAGTGTTTACAATTCCCCTTGTTACTTCGGAATAATCCCATACATCAGTCTGGCGTGCGAGAAATTCATTGAATATATGGATTACTTGATAATATGAGTTTGCTGTTCTCTCAGATAGACCTTTTTCATCTACGAGATAGTCATAGAACTCATCCAAAATCGCCTCACATTTGTCAACAAAAGGCTTTCGTTTTTCTTCAGCCTTTTTCAACATTTCAAGATATTCCTCTATTTTGTCTCCAGGAATTACTACTTTGCCTGTATAGACTTTTGGCATTTTTTCACATCCAATTTTTCAGATACTTCATTTGTCAGCACATCCCAATACATTGCTCCACATCAAGATTCCTCCGCATCCACATCCTCATCAAGATCCGGATATTGAGGTGGGCTTTCGCTCACGCGTTTTATTATTTTTTGATATTTCCCGCTCTTTGATCGATCGGCGATATCAACCACATTGATCTGGTGAAGCCAGTCGTCCCCAAAGTCAAACCGATAGCCGAACGCTCGATCCACCTTTAATCCTAGTGATTCAATTGTTGTTTTGGTAACATCACCTTCGTTCTCGTCGTCTCCAAACCCTGACCTATCAACGGGAAGAGAATAAATCTCTGAGCGATCATGAGGACCCTTCCCTAAAATAAACTCATAAAGATGTTCCTCCCAACGGTCAAAAGCCTCAAAAATGATGCGATGAAGGTCCTGTAAAGTCTGATTTCCCTTAATCTGAACCGTACGAGATATTTCTTTACCCTCAAATTCCTTCGTTACTGGTCCTCCAATTAGAAAGACATCTAGCATATAAACCTTATCCGACCCTTTCACAGATTTAATTGGCTTTACTTTTGATTTCTGACGGGTGGCACAGCCTCCTCTTGTCATACTCCCACATCCCCTTCATTGTATTTCAATTATTTCTTAACCACCAAACGTTCTTCCTCCATGATTGCGTATAACGGTTCCAGCATAAAAGAAGTTTTTGCGAAGCAAAAATTTGGGTGAGTGCCGTAAGGCACGAACCTTTTATGCTGTGTTAGGCGAAGGCGCAGATTTTTCATTTCAATTTCTCCAGTTTAGGCTGAAGTAAATTGTAAAATACCCTCATCTTCTCTACAGCCCATTTTTTTAATTCGTCGGTCATTTCACCTTCATTCCTTTCAAAATACAGTCTTGCCCAAGTTTTACCCCAATCCTCTTGAATAATGACTTTTTCTCCTGTTTCTTTTTCAATTTCATTCTTTGAATCTTCTATCTTCTTGAGCAAACTTTTATTAGCCTCCTTATCTCCCTTTTCAAAATGCAACTCAACCCCAAAACTACTTCTGGGACGTCCATGGAATACCCATTCAAAGTGAACTCCGCTTATTCCAGTTGCTATTTGATAATATGGCGAAGGTCTTGGTTCGTGTAAAGAAATAGGGATATTTTCCTTAATGGCGTGGGCTAATTCCTGATAGAACTTCCGATACTCCTCTTGCGTACGTGTAAGAGTTTTTTCAATGCTCTCTTTCCTTTCGGATCTGATAATATATTCTTCTGCTTCCGGTAGAGGAATCAGAATAGAGGAAACGAGCCCAATTCTATCATCATCAATTTTGTGAGGAGTCAACTTGATACAAGATATATCTATGCCAAACTTTCTCAACCACAACACAGAGGCAGTTACCTCGGGTTTGAAGTCTTTTGCCACGAGCATAACCCTTGGTTTATCATCAAGTTCCTCAAAGTCGTCATTCTCAATAAAATCAAACATCTCCTTTTTAATCTCTTCATTAGTATGCTTTTTACCTTTTTTATCAATATACTCTTTTCTAAGAGACGCTAGTTCATCTATAGTCAATGTTGAACAGTATGCCGCATATTTTATCGCTTGCAGTTCGACCTTTTTTTCGGTCTCTTCTCTTTTCAATTCCACAACGACCAATTTCCCATTTTTATCGAGAGCTAATATATCGAGTCTTTCCCTTGTCTTATCGAATTTATCGTATTCCGTAGTTATGATAAATAAATCCTCCCCCAACATTTCAGGAAAATCTACCACCCACCTTTCAAGGTCTCTCCTTTCCATGATTTCGTGTGTCCTAAAATCTGTTTCCTCGCTGGGTGAAAATTTCTTATTTTTCTTGTCGTAAATGTACAACATAGTGTTTCTCCTCCTTTGCGCTTTCGCCTAACTCGTTCATATACGCAATATTTCGTTTATACCTCCAATGCGACGGAAAAGTGCTTTGCACTTTTCCTAGCATCTTAGGAAAAGCCTTCGGCTTTTCCGTAAGATTTGGCGGTATATATGAAGCTGGGATACTGCTGAACCCATTCATCAAGAGATAATCATCATCATTACATATAAACATGTTGAAGATTTTTTTTGTAACGAGAAGTAGAAACGCCTGATAAATGAGTGGATATTTTATTCCACATATATCGCAGGCCTGAACACCTCAGCATTTTTTGCCCTGCTTTTTGGGTCATAGCATTTCTCATCCGCAGAGTAAACCTCAACTTTGGAATTGAATTCTTTTTCAATAAAATCCTTTGCGTTTATGAGTAAAATTTTTTCATCTAGTAATCGATGTTTTTCGGCCCCAATTTTTTTCATGTCTTGGATGAGTTTCTGAGCATACTTTGATGCTTCTTTTGAATGCGGTTTTATATCCTTGTCCTTCATTGCCTCTTTCATCAGGTTTTTCATTTCAAGATTTTCTCCTAAACCAACCGCCATCTCAAACATTTTTCTTTTCCATTCCGGTGCTGTGTAAATAATAATTCTTTTTGGTATAATATTTGTTACCTTCAGTATCTCGTTTGCATCCTCAATCACGTTTCTCAAAAACATTTCAGCATTCTCAGAGCTTTCATCAATTCTTTTTTCATCTGACAGGGGGTAGTCTGCGCAGGAAACAAAACCTTTCCCGCCTGTTTTTTCCCAGATTTCCTCTGCTGTGTGGGGTGTGAAAGGACACATCAATCTTGCCCATGAATCAATTATTTCCATGATTATTTTTTTGTTCCTGCCGCCCCTTTTCAGGTACCATTTAACATCAGGGTATATTCCAAAGAATATTTCATTTGCTGCATCCCTCAAATCATAATTCTCCATTGCATCTGTAATTTTTCCTATGCGCCTGTTTATTTTTGAGAGCAACCATGAATCAACAGATGTTTTGTTTTCCTGCTGGAATTCTAAAAGCTGATCAATCAAAGCCAGTATTTTCTCCACCCTGAATTTGTAGTTCAAAACAGCATCGGGTGCCCATTCTATGTCAACATTTGATGAGCCAATATGCGAGTAGTAAAGCCTCATTCCGTCAACAGAGTATTTTTCAGCAGCATCAGGTATTGGTTCAGCACCACCCTTTGATTTTGATATTTTCCCGCTTTTCTGGGTGACCCAGTAGTGCGCAAAAATCCCTTTTGGCCAGTGGTCAGATGGCAGTACAGCAACATGGTTCATCAAGAACACAGGGAAATGCACGGTTTTATGCTCCTTCCCACCAAGATTTATGTCCAGTGGGTACCAGTACCGGAAATCTTTTCTTATTTTTTCCGCAATTTTTGGATGCCTTTTTTCTTCACCAAGGAAAACATAATCAAAGAAATCCTTATTCATATCCTCAGCCTTTAACTCACCAGAATTTACATACTTTGAAAGAACATAATACATGGGATATAATGTTGAATCAGATATAGGCTCAATAATCCATCCCTTTTCAAATGGAAACTCTGTCCCAAGCCAGTTGCCCTGCCTGACACATGCCCTGTCGCCAAACCAGTCCAGCACATTCATCATGCTATTCTGATATTCTCTTGGTTTAATGAACATTTTCTCAGCATGTTTTTTTGATTTTTCTGTAAGTTCAGGGTCAGAGTATTTTATAAACCACTGATTTGGTATACTTTTTATAACAACATTTTCACCGCATCTGCAAACAACAGGCTCAGAAAACTCAAGCATGGCATCAGCAACCCCTTCCTCTGTAAACTCGTTCTGCAGTTTCTCCTTTGTTTCAGAAACCTTTAAACCAGCATATTTACCGCAGTTTTCTTTTAGCACGCCGGAATGAAACTCCTTTTTGTAAACAATGTTTGTTGCTTCCTCCAGTTTTTCCCTGTCATCCAAACTTTTTATTTCCATCTGTCTGCATACCTCTACCGCAAGGAAATCATTTTCTGTTTTAATAAGTGATATCGGCTTAATATTCTCAATGTCCTCCTTTGATATGCCATACCTGCTTAAATCCTTCTTTTTTGCGTCCTCCAGCGCAATGTAATCATAAGGGGCATGGGCAGGCACGCTCATAACAACACCTGTGGCAATGCTGGGGTCAACAAAATTTGATGGTAGAATCAGCACCTCCCTGCTTACCCCTGGTACAACACATTTTTTTCCAATTAACCCGCTTCCTTTTATTGAACCTGCAATCTCAATATTCTTCTGGTATCCAAGTTTTACTGATGCCTCCCTGCTCACAATCCAGGTATTATTGTTGTATTTAATCTTAACATACTCCGCTTCGGGATTAAGCCACATATTTGTAACACCAAAAACTGTTTCAGGTCTCAGTGTTGATGCAGGAAGAATCACATCCTCTATTTTGAAGAACAGCAGCGTGAAGGGCAGAACCTCGGCATTCCCCCCTTTTGAGATGTCTGTCTCAGAAGGGTCAACAGCAACAGGGCCGCAGTTAGGGCAGAATGGTGCAAAATGTGGTTTCCGGATTAAAAGATTTTTTTCATTGAGTTTTTTGAACTGCCAAGAAATAAATTTTTTATAACCAGGAGATATTGTACTCATACTTCTTCTGTAATCCATTGAGAAACCAAACCTTTTCCAGTAGTTGTTCATATAAACTTTGCTGAAATATTTCACAACATTTACAGGGTTTGTTAATTCAGATATGGTTTTATCATCCAAGCCGGCATCCTTCAGCATGTTTATTGTTTCTTCATCTTCTCTTTCAACCCTTTTTGCAAGGGTCACAGATGGCAGTCCAGAGGCATGGAAACCTGCCGGGAAAAGCACATTAAAACCTTTCATCCTCTTATATCTTGCAATAATATCAGCATAGGTGAAGCCTCTCATATGCCCGACATGGAGAAAACCTGAAATACCAGGGTATGCGAATATGATGAAAAATTTTTTTCTGGAATCCAGCTCCCCATTAAATATCCCTGCGTTTTCCCATTTTCTCTGCCATTTTTTCTCTATCTCAACATGGTTCATTGTGGATGCATAGTCTCCCAGCAATATAGTTTTTTTGCAAGATATAGAAAACATTTATATCCCAATTAAGCAATTAATGCTTATGGGTTTTGAAATCATAGTAAAAGACACCACACCTATGGTGACAGAAAATGATATTGAGAAAGTCGCAAAACAATTTCTACTTCAGATAGGATACATAGTGAAGGGCTCATCACCTGATATTCCGCTGAAACTTTTTCTGGGATGCTTCATAAGAAGACCGGATAAGGCATGGCTTGTTGATGAACTTGCATTTGAACTGAAAACATCAAGACCAACAATATATCGACATTTGAACAAATTAAAAGGTTTTGATATTCTTGAGGAGGTTCAGGTTGGTGAGGAGCAGAGAAAAAAGGCATACAGACTCAGATACGGCAATCTTTCAAAGGCATGGAATTTCGCAGAGGCGCATATCAACGGGGCTGTTGAAAATTACAGAAAAACTGTGGAACACCTGCAGGAATTAATTGACTCGGAGGGAAAACATGGAGAAAAAAATCCAGCTGACAGAAGGCTCCAGATATAAAATCATGTCAATGGAAAGCAGGGACAAGCCATTAGCCACAAAAGGAACATTCAAAGGATACACAATGGTTGGCGACATCGATTCACTATGCATTGAGCTGGACGATTCACATAAGGGAATGGAAGGAAAAATCAGGGTTATACCGTCACACATGATAATCTCCATAGACATCATATCTGTTGCAAAGGAAGAAAAAAAGAAAACTGAATCAATGTATGTGGGATGAATATGCAGATAAAAACAGGTTCCCTGGAGGAAAGAATCCTGAGAATTCTATTCAAAAAATATCCTGTAACAGTAGATGAAATCCAGGAAGAAATCGGCGTGAATGAGGACACACTTGAAAGGGCGCTGAAAGCGCTTCAGACAAAGGGGGCAATAATGCTTGATGTTCTGCCTGATGAAACATTTGTGAGGTTAATCAACCCCAACCTGCATTTCATTGGAAGAAGCCATGTTCAGAGAAAAGCGCTGAAAAGAAAAACAGGGAAAAGAAAACCTGAGCAAAAGGTTAATGAGATGATGTATGGTTAAACCATTCCTAGAAAATAGTTCGGAATTTTGTGCAATTCGTATGATCCCTCCTATTTTTTATCAGAGATAAAAAATATCTATGAATCCTCGTATCGTTCGTTAACTCAGGATGAAAAGAAAGCGCAATTTTGTTATCTTCCTGCGCCATAACAATCCTGTTTTCAAACCTTGCCAGGGTTCTGCACTCACCATAAACATGGGTGATGATAGGCGCCCTTATGAAAACCCCATGATAATCTTTTCTGAACCATTTTATTTTTATGTCAGCCTCAAATGATTCCTTCTGCCTCCCGAAAGCATTTCTTTTAACACCCATGTTCATAAGACCAAGATGTTTTCTATCCATGAGAACGCAGCCTGCGCATGTCCCCATAACAGGAATGTCAAGTTTTTTTATTTCATCAAACAAACCTGTTTTTTTCATTATTTTTGATATTGTTGTGCTTTCACCACCTGGGATGATGAGCACATCAACATCCAAATCTTTCTTAACAGGAACAGCATTTCCTTTTATTTTCATTTCCTTTAGCGTCTTTTCAACAATTGATAGATGCTCTGAAACATCGCCCTGAACTGCGAGAACACCAATTCTCATATCTTGTAATTGGATAGAGATAATATGAAGGTTTTGATAAAAGGAATTTCTTTCTGGAAAAAGAAATATATTCATTAATTGCCTTAATCATAATGGTAATTTCTGCAGTATGCACAGCCAGAATTATTCCACCAAACAGTATCAGTGCTTTGCTTATTAGTTCCAAACCGATTTCTGCTTTTTCTTTGTTCTTGTCTTCCGTGCTCATACGAAGTCAGCTTCGTCAAAAACAATGGATAATTCCTTTTCTGCATTTTCAATGGAATCAGAACCATGGACAGTGTTTTTCCCAATATCTATACCATAATCTGCCCTGATTGTGCCTTTTTCTGCTTCGGCAGGATTTGTTTTCCCCATCATGGTTCTTACAATGGATATTACGTTTTCCCCTTCCAAGCAGAGCCCAACAATTGGTCCTGATGTGATGTAATCAACAAGTCCATTATAGAATGGTTTGCCTTCATGTACAGAGTAAAACTCCTCTGCAGACCCCTTTGTCATTCTGAGCATTTTCATTGCGGCAATCTTCATGCCTTTTTTTTCAAACCTATAGACAATCTCACCAACAAGTCCTCTCTGAACAGCATCAGGCTTCAGCAAAACCAGTGTTCTCATCTCCTGCTCCATTTTCGCCTTCTTGGGTTTCTCTTCAGTTTCAGCATGTTTTTTTCGCATTTGCTTGAACAGAAGAGCAACACGGTGGCATCCTTTCTTACAAACATCTTGCCTGTCCCTGGCTCTATGTCATCCCCGCAGAATGAGCATTTCCTCATTTTATCACTTCGTTTGCAGTTTCCGCGCTTCCCTTGCGGTCTCCCTGAGCATGAGTATATCCCCAGGTCTTACAGGACCTTTGACGTTTCTTGTAATAATTCTGCCCTTGTCCCTTCCATCAAGGACTCTGACCTTAATCTGGGTAGCCTCGCCCCTCATCCCTGTTCTTTCCAAGACTTCAACAACCTCAGCAGGCCATGATTCATCCATATTCTCACTTCTTCAGCGCAGCAATCTTCTCCAAGACTTCATCCACCGCAGCCTTTGATTTTCCAAGCTCCACTATGGCAATTGATGCTGTGGGAACATTCAAGCCAGAGGCTTTCCCCAGCTCCTGCCTGCTTGGAACATACGCGTACCCTACACCTTTTTCCTCGCACAGCATTGGCATATGCGCCAGTATTTCTTCTGGTTGAATATCCTCAGCCATAACAACAAACTTTGCTGTGCCTCTCTCCACAAGTTTTGTGACCTCGTTTGTTCCTCTTCTTATTTTTCCGGAGTCGCGCGCAAGCTCAACTGCCTCATATACTTTATCCACAAGCTCTTTTGGTGTTTCAAATCTTACATACATTGGTTTCGCCATATTTTTCACCTCTTTCAGACATGTTTATGAAACTCCGAAACAATGATATTTTCAGATGAACGTAAATCGTTTTGGTTCGATTGCGGAGTTTCAGTCCTCATTATTCATCTGGTATTACGGAAAACACCAGAGTGTTTTCCTAATATTTCAGGAAAGGCTTTTTGCCTTTCCGTGAAATTCAGAGTTGGAAATAATGTAAATGTATAATGGAATAATAAGTTTTTGGTCAAATCCTTCTTTTCCTGCCTGATGCTATTTTAATCAGGCCTTCCTCACCCTCTTTAGGCCCCCTGGCAAATATTATGTCGCCCTTCTTGAGAACTGTGTTTTCATCAGGTCCGAAAAACCATGATTTTTCCCTTCTAATAGCAATTACCCACATCCCTGTTTTGGATGTCAGTTTTGTTTCCCCAAGTGTTTTATCAGTTAGCACAGACTTTTCATCAACAGCAACCCTTGCTATTATGGTGTCTGACTCCATAACACTCATTTTAAGTATTGGATGGGGTTCAATATCCCTGAGAACAACATCTGCTATCTCCATCGCCCCATCAGCAATGGATTCTATGCAGTTTGCAAGTCTGAGCATCACAAGTGCCTTTTCAACATTCCCATCATTTACAGCGGAGGCAACAGATTTTTTCTGTATATTTGTATTCAGCTCATCAATCATTTCCTCCAGATTAAAAACCTCCTCCGCGATTTCCCTGCTGTTGTAAAGCAATGCTGAGTAGGCTAAATCAATCATCAGCTCTGAAGTATCTTTCATCTCCAAAAACAGTTCCTCTATTTCATTCATTGTTCAGCCCCCTTTTTCCTTCTGCAAACCCCTTTAGTCTGATGTAACCATCATCCACGCCTCTTACAATCAGCATATCCCCTCCGCTGAGGATGGTGCTGTCAGCCGGGTCGTACATCCATCTTTCTCCTTTTCTAATAGCAATGATTCTAACACCTGTTTCTGCTTCAACGTTCAACTCACCTATGGTTTTATCTGACATTGGCGATTTTTCAGGAACACTGATTATTCTGATTTTTTCATCAGCTTTCTGAAGCAGACTTGGAAGGAAAGGCCTGTTTTCAATTTTTGTGTCCAAAAGCCTGATTATATCACCTGCAGCATTTGATATGTTCTCAGCAGCAGATGCAACCTGCAGCAGACCTGAAAATTGCTCCGCATCCTCCACAGTTCTGGTTGCAAGCATTGCCGTGAGCCGTATCTGATATAATAGTTTATCCATTCTGCTTTCAAGCTCCTTGACCTCCTCAGCAATATCCTTGATGTCAAATATTACTGCAGAATATGCAAGGTCTGTTATAAGTTCAGACACATCCTTCATCTCTGTCAGCAGTTCTTTCACGTTTGTTGGCTCATACCCTATTTCCTCAAACCTTTTTCTTTTTTTCATATTCCCACCAGTTTTACCATCAGCAGCAGGCATAGTATGCCTAACACATCTGCGCCTGTTGTCAGGACTGGTATAACCACATTATCAGGGTCTATGCCCTTCCTGAAGGAGACTATTGCAGTAGGTATACATAAACATATCACCCCCAGGGTGAGGAGCATGCCTGCGCCTATCATTATAAATACAAGTTTAAATGAGGTAGAAATAACATAAACAATAGCTCCTATGAAACAAAATGTGAGCAGGGAAAGGATTACTATGCCAATTATGTTTTCCCTTAATTCCTTCCCTCTGAAATCAGGTGTAATGTACCCTACGTGCAGCCCTGAGGAAAGACGTGCTCCCAGAACACTCCCAACATTTCCGCACACACCATTAATAACAGGGATGAACATCAGTAAAATAGGAAGCATCAAGAATTTTTCAAGATGAAAGTTCAGGATTTGTCCACCGAATATTTGTATAATCATAAGTAGGGAGAGTATAGGTATGCTCTCCTTTAAAATCTTTTTCATCTGATAAAACATTTATATTCCCCCGTCCAAGTAGTTAGGGCATAGAAGTTAGGGGCTAGGGAAGATGTTTCCCTGACTACTAACTTCTGACTACTAACTACTCCCATCATATTCCTCCTACCAGCATTACCGTACCAAGCAGGCAGATTACTGTTATAATATCCCCAATTGTTGTTAGAAAAGGTCCTGTGATGTTGTCAGGGTCAAGCCCTTTTCTGAATGCTACAATCACTATGCCAACTGTTATAAATGCCAGAATTAAACCTGCAAGGGTGCCTGCTATCACTGTTACGATTATCAGAGCCAACACATTTACATGATATCCGAGTGCGGAGCTTGTGAGCCAAGCAAGAAAGCCTAAAAACAAGGCGCATACAACACTCAGAACCATTGATGCTTTTACATTTTCCTTTGTTTCCTTATTAAATACTTTTTTAACATCAATAAGACCAAGATGCGCAGCAGAACCAAGTCTTGAGCCTAATGCACTATTAATGTTTCCTCTCAAATCAATGATTGCTGGGATAATAACAATCAAACCAGGCATGTTTTCGAACATAGAGGCCATACTGCTTAGTATTCCACCTGTGAACATTTCAGCAATGCCAAGGATGATAAGAAGTGGAAGGCTCTGCCTGATAAGATTTTTGATACTCATCAACAGGGGATGGGTTTAATGGATAATATGTTTTTCATTCATCAGGTGTAAGGTGTAAGTATAAATGGTAATATATTTTTCATTCATCTTTCTCTTTCTTATAATGGAATTACCTTTAACGGTTAAATTTTAAAAAGTAAACTTTTAGTAGTAAAAATAGTAACTTTTTGGAAACTTATTTATATCCAAAATAATATACTATATTTAGAATACTAATGACCAGGATACGATTCACAGAACATTACAAAAAGGACCCTGAAACAAACATAGATAGGGTAATGGTAACCCATTACATCTTAACATCAAGGAAAAAACTGCTTGGGGGAAATATATTCAAAATAGACAAAAGGGTAAAGAAGGGTTATGAGGTATATATCCTCTTTAGCTATGACAGAAAAGAGGATGCGATATGGGTAATTAATGCAAAGAAAAGGAAGGGGTAGTATGAAAAAATGTAAGGAATGCGACGGTGAAATGAAGGAAATAGACTTTTCCAGCATACCTGAAATAAAACATACAAAAATTGCTGGGAAGGCCTATGAGTGTAAAAAATGTGGGGATATTGAATTAGACATGGAAACCAGTAGAAAGCTGAGAAAAAAACTAATATCAGACAAAAGCGTAAAGATTGACAGAACAATATGGGAAAAAATCAATACATTTATCAGAAAACACAGAACAGAATACCCATCCATGAAGTTTTTCACCCAGAAGGCGGTTACTGAGAAACTGCGCAGGGAAAGTAAAGCATGAAAAGAAATATCTTTTAACCCGTAACCCCATTCTAATTTATGGATTTGAATGAAAGGGTTGCTCTTGTTAAAAATAATGCTGAGGAAATCGTCACATTGGAGGAGTTAAAGGTTCTTTTGGAAACAAATGAGCATCCTGCAGCTTATGTTGGTTTTGAGCCGTCAGGATTTGTTCACATTGGTTTTCTTGTCTGCGCAAACAAAATAAAGGATTTGGTAAAAGCAGGTTTTGATGTTACTATACTTCTTGCGGACTGGCATGCGTTCATCAATGACAAACTTGGTGGAAGCATGGAAAACATCAGGAAATGCGGGAAATACATGCAGGATTGTTTTTCATCACTTGGTGTTAATGCAAAATTTGTTTATGCCTCAGATTTGATTGACAAAAAGGAATACTGGGAAAAAGTCATAAGGATTGCTAAAAACTCATCCCTAGCAAGGATAAGGAGGGCTATGACAATCATGGGAAGAAAAGAATCTGATGCTGAAACAGACTCATCAAAACTCATGTACCCATCCATGCAGGCAGCAGACATTTTTGAGCTGAATGTTGATGCTGCTCTTGGTGGTATGGACCAGAGGAAGGCGCACATGCTTGCCAGGGATGTTTCAGAAAAACTTGGGTGGAAGAAACCAATAGCAATACATACATCTTTGCTTGGGAGTTTAACAGGTACTGAAAGGATGGAGAGCAAGATGTCAAAAAGCTCACCTGAATCCTGTGTTTTCATACATGATTCTGAAAATGACATTAAAAGGAAGATTGGGGAGGCGTACTGCCCCATGGAAACAGCAGGAAACCCGGTCATAGACATCTGTAAACATATTGTTTTCAGAGAACATGAAACTATAATAATAGAAAGACCTGAGAAATATGGGGGAAATCTGAGCCTCACATACGATGAGTTACTGAAGGTTTATCCAAAGGAGCTTCATCCTGCTGATTTAAAAAATGCTGTTTCAAAACATTTAATCCAGATACTTGAACCTGTCAGGGAATACTTCAAAAAAAATCCAGGAAATCTTGAGATGATAAAGGGGTTTACGATTACAAGATAGGAAAATTCTCTTTTTTATTTACTGGACTTTTGCGTTTTGCTAACTAGCCTCCCGCTTTCCCATGGTTGATTTATATGGGCAAAGCAA
>JASEEW010000145.1 GCA_030019485.1 Thermoplasmatales archaeon
TTCAGGTACGTGATTGTGGAAAACGCCGAGTTACTGCCAAAAGGGTTACCAGGTATGCCTTTTGCATCTGGCGACCCGGCATCTGAGGAAACACTGAAAAATGCGAATATTTCAACCGCAGCATCATTGATTGCGGTGAAGGATGATGCCACAAATGCTTTTATATGCCTGACAGCAAAAAAAATGAGGCCTGAAATAATGATTGTGGCAAGCGCAAACGATACAGGCAACATAAGAATTCTTCTTAAAGCAGGTGCGACGAAGGTTGTATCCTCAAAATCCGTAGCAGGGGGACTGCTTGGGCAGAGGGCAGCAGGCAGGTATGATGTTGGCATAACAGGCAGGGTTGCAATGCTTGGTGGCTTGGAGATTCATCAGCATACAATATCAGAAAAATCATCCTTTGCAGGTAAAAGTTTGGAGGAGGCAGAGATAGGCAAAAAAACCGGTGCTGCTATTGTTGGTATGTGGAAGAATGGTGAGCTGATAGTTAACCCAGGACCTGATGAGGAAATCGGGGAAGGAACAATCCTTGTTGTGATGGGAACAAAAGAGCAGTTAAGCAAAATGAGGGGTATGATATGATAATTGTATGTGGTTTCGGAACGGTTGGGAAAAAAGCGGCAGAGTTTTTAACCCTTTCAGGCAGAGAAACTGTGGCTGTTGATGTAAATGAAAAAATGTTTGAGAACCAGGATGTTAAGCACATAATTGGCGATGCAAAAAAAGAGGAGGTGTTGAAAAAAGCGGATGTGGAAAAAGCCTCGACACTGATAGTATGCACAGACAGTGATGAGACAAACGCATTCATTATCCTGTCAGCACTTGACCTTAATCCTGATTTAACAGTACTTGCAAGGGCAGAGAAACTTGAGAGCGTTGAAAAACTGTACAAGGCAGGTGCGGACTACGTCATACCAAGGACAGCGATTGGGGGCAGGATGATTGCGAAACATGCCCTCTCACCCTATGCCGCAGAGTTTGTTTCAAGAATAGCGCTCGCCAAGGATATTGAGATTACAGACCTCCTGCTGCCCCCAGGGTCAAAAATAGCAAACAAAAAAATAGGGGAGTCTGACATCAGGAAGAAAAGCGGGGCAACCATTGTTGCCATAAAAAGAAACAGTGAATTTCTTCAGAACCCAAATAAGGACACAATGTTAAAGGAGAATGACACGCTTATAGTAATAGGCAGTGCAGGGCAGATAAAAATGCTTTCTGAGATGATAAAATGAAGATGACAGTAAAAAAAAGTGCGGTAAAGGGGGAAGGAATAGCAAGAATCCATGAGGCCGTGTTAGACAGTCTTACCATTCATTCAGGAGAAAACATTGTTGTCTCATCTAGCGCAAAATCAATTCTTGTAACCGTGTTTGGGGACACACTCATAGGAAAAAACGATATAAGACTCAGGGAAAACGACATGAAAAAACTTGATGTGAAAAAAGGTGACAGGGTTGATGTTGAGGAGTACAAGAAAATATCCGATGTTGCTAAGGATGAGATGAAAAGATTTGGGAAAAAATTAAACTTGAAAAGGAAAATTATAAAAGCCAGAGACATTATTTTTGGGTGAGAACCATGACTGAACTAAGTCCTAATGAAAAAAAGGTACTGCTTGCTGTCAAGGATGATTGCATCACACCAGAGAAGATAGGAGAAAAAACAGGTCTGGAAATGGTTGCTGTGATGAGCGCAGCCTCATGGCTGAAATCAAAAGGGCTAGTAGAAATAAAGGAGGAGGCGGTTGCTAACTATAGTGTTAGTGAGGAAGGGGAGAAATATATAAAAGAAGGATTGCCTGAAAGAAAGGTAACTGAATATTTAAGCGAATATAATTTTAGAGCACCCGTCAATGATATTTTAAAAAAGTTTGATAAAAATGAGTTGGCGGTCGCAATCAAATGGATAAAGGGGTGGGGATTTGGAAAAATAGATAAAGACCAACTTATCATTGAAAAACCCTCTTTACTAATCAATAATCGTAAGGAGGTAGAAAAATTTCTTGCCCAGATAAAAAATAAAGGTGAAGTAAAAGAAAAAGATTACCCTGCACAATCCAAAGAATATGATTATCTACAAGAACTTAAAGAAAGGCGTTTGGTCTTATGGGGAATGCATTTTGGAAGATGGATAGCACTTACCTCATCAGGTAAAGAAATTGTAGAGCGAGGTATTAAAATAGTTGAGGAAACAGGTCAGCTTACACCGGAAATTATTCAAACAGGTGAATGGAATAAAAAAAAATTCAGGAGATATGATGTAAGCACGTTTTCGCCGTCTGTTTATCCAGGAAAAATTCATCCTTTGACAAAAATCATTGATGAAATAAGGGAGATATTTGTTTCAATGGGTTTCAGGGAAATAGAATACAATTATGTTCAGCCATGCTTATGGAACATGGATGCGCTTTTTGTTCCTCAGGACCATCCTGCCAGGGATATGCAGGACACATTCTACATAGATGGGAAGATGCGGGTTGACAAAAAAATTGCCAGAAAAATAAAAAAAATCCATGAGAATGGTGGAAACACAGGTTCTGATGGATGGGGAATAGCATGGGATATGGATGAAGCAGAAAAAACTGTTCTTAGGACGCACACAACAGTGAACACAATAAGGTATCTTTCAGAGCATCCTGAACCGCCCTTGAAGGTTTTCACGGTTGGAAGAAACTTCAGAAGGGAAAATATTGATTCAACACATCTTCCAGAGTTCACGCAGATTGAGGGCATAGTCATGGAAAAGTCAGCGAACTTCAACATGCTTGTTGGAATACTGAAAGAATTTTACAAAAGAATTGGTTTTGAAAAAATAAACCTCAGGCCAAGTTATTTCCCATTCACCGAGCCATCTCTTGAAGTCATTGTTGAGTATGAGGGGAAAATATTAGAAATGGGAGGCGCAGGCATTTTCAGACCAGAGGTCATAGCGCCATTTAATGTTAAACACCCTGTTCTTGCATGGGGTCTTGGTTTAGAAAGATTAGCAATGATAAGGCTTGGGCTGAAGGATATCAGGGCGCTGTACATGAGTGATATTGAGTGGCTGAGGAGGGTGTGATAAAATGAAAAAGCAGTTTATCAAGGATTTAAAGCCTGGTGATGTGGTTGACAGCCTTTTCGCTGTGAAATTCAAAAAACCTGTGAAAAACTATGTGAAGGGATACATGTTTGAGGCAAGGGTTGCTGATAAAACAGGTGAGATCACAGCAAAATACTGGGGCGACAGAAATGCTGCAGAGGTTCAATCACTTTATGATAGTTTTCAGAAGAGCGATGTTTTGCACATCACAGGCAGTGCTAATGAATACATGGGGGCTTTGGAGATAGGAATAAGCAAGACTGATTCAGACAAAATTGAAAAACAAAAAAACTTTGAGGTAAAAGATTTTGTTGATTCTGTGCCCAGGGATATGGATGAAATGCTGACAGACCTCAGCAGCCTGATTAACTCTGTAAAAAACCCTCATTTAAAAACACTGCTTGAAAACATATTCAAGGATGAAAGATTCATTAACAAGTTTAGGATTATGCCTGCCAGCATGATGTATCATCAGAATAAACTTGGGGGACTGCTTGAGCATACATTGAATGTTGCCAAGATTTGTGAAACCATTCACCAGATTTACCCAAGTCTTGATAGGGATTTACTTATTACTGGTGCATTACTCCATGATGTAGGAAAGGTTTTTGAGCTTGAGGTATCAACAGTTATTGATGTTTCTGAGGACGGTATGCTGAGGGGGCATATAATCATTGGTGAAGAATTTGTGAATGAGCAAATTAAAAAAATCATTGATTTTCCTGAAACATTAAAACTAAAAATACTGCACACGATATTATCGCATCATGGTGAGAAAAGGTTTGGTGCGCCAAAGGAGCCGCAGCTTCCAGAGGCTGTTGCACTCCATTATGCGGACTGGTGTGATGCAAAAGTGGATTTATACCTGAAAGCAAAACTGGAGGCGAGAACAGAGGATAAATGGATATGGGATAAGAAACTCGGGCACGTTTACCTCAAGTGACTGAATACCTTCCCCTGCATTTCACGCACACACCCATACTGAAATCATAGTGGGCTGCGCAGACAAAACCGCCGCACATTGAGCACGTATAATTTGCAGGTCTTCCACAAATATTGCATATACCCAGCATTTTCATAGAAACATATTTATTTTTCAAGGTTTATAAATGTTTGGTCAATAGTGTTTCCAGTATATAAACCTGACTT
>JASEEW010000146.1 GCA_030019485.1 Thermoplasmatales archaeon
ACTGCGGCCCCCGAGCAGGCCCGTTCACACGGCGATGTGGGGCACACGTTTTCTAAGATATTATATCCATTTGCATCCCATACTTTGGATATAAACGTTCCATGTGGATAGTAGAAATTGATGCTATTGCTACCAATGTTTGCTGTAAATGTTGCTAACTTAAGTGTTCCGCCAGAAGTATCAACTTTTGCTCCTCCCTTAGCTACTGTGAGCGTTATTTCCTTTAAATTTGTATCCAATCCTTGCCATAGCACTATTTTATATTGGAATGACTCACCTTGAACCACTTCAGTAATAGATGCAGTGGCAGGTAGCCAAATACTATTTTCAGAGTCTTTAATCCAAACACTCGTGCGTAGAGGAGTATCAGTATCCCAAGTTACACTTTTCAAAATGGCATTTTCGCCTACAAGTTGCGGTTTGGATATATATTCTCCATCCAACCAGTTTTTATCTAACCTAATTTCACCATTAGTGAATATCACATTATCTTTAGAATAACAGTTCTCTTCAAAGTCTTCATTTGTAGTATGAGTCCACGTTACCTCAGAGTAGGGTTCTTCACTCAGGTTTCCGCTCGTAAAATCATCAGTCCACTGGGTAATAATAGAATCTAGTTTCGCATAACCAACACCAATATCAAAGTTAGCGATGTCTTCACTCATGGTCCAGTTAAGTGTATAGGGCGGCTTGACTTCTATAGGTGTCTTATCACGTAATTTACCACTTATATTATCTGAGTTCATAAAAAAACAAAAATTTTGTGGGACGGAAGAGAAATAAAATCTAAAAATCAATACATAGCTTTTACCTTCGTAGGAAATACCTTTTATAAAATACATATCTAAAGGCGCGCTTAAATTCTCGGTTTTATTCACCCTAATTTCAAGCCCGCCGATCAGAGTAACAATGATATCCTCCAGATCTACTAGTTGTATGTCTTCAAGGGAGCCTTTTAGATTCAAAGTAACCTCAATATCTGTACTGTCATCATTGTCAACATCAATGGGTACCCATATATAACGCCAGTTTGCCATAGCATTTTCTATAAGGGATTTTAAGATAAGATTACCTTCCAATGAATCCAAGATCTTGTCTGCCAATTTCGGGTCTATTCCTGCATCACCTTCAGTTATCACTGTCTTACCTTGATAATAAGTAAAAACATAATATTTTCTATCTATATTATAAGAAATATTTCCTGCAACTTCTCCAAATATACTTGCCCACTCAGGGTTAGTTTTATTTACATTAACTGTTTCATAGCTTATTTCTCCGGCTTGAAAAGGTGTATGGTTCCAATCAGCTTGACCAAGCAACTCTTCTGCCTTCTGCGTTGCATTGATAGACTCTGTTTCAAATTCCTGTTTAGCATTTTCAAACTCCTCAGGAATGCCAAAATCAGAGGGTACAATAACTGTTTCCCCAGTGGAGATAAGCGAGAGCAGCTGTATACCTGTAAGTATCATTGAAATCACAAGAATTACTGCTACAGGTTTCACTATCCTCTGTCTTGGAAAACCTGTTTTCTTAAAAATCCTTCTTTTTTCGGTTCCTAGCTCAGGAAGAGTTGGGGACTCTGGTATCTGCTCAGGCTTAATATATTCCTCCTTTGCTTCCCCAGCACCCCCCCTTTCTTTGATAAGTCTGTCCACCTCCTCCTCAATCCTCCTAATTTTGTCATCAATATGTTTATCTTTCTTTCCTTTTACCATAACATCATACTAATACTGTGCAGGGATTTAAAACTAACGAAAACAGCCTTTTTCTCTTTCTTTTTCACCACAGCCCCTTTTTTCTTTTAGGAAAAGAAAGAACGCCCTGGGGTACTCTGGAATTGCCAAAGGCAATTCCATACGTTCCTAGGAAAATGCCTCTGGCATTTTCCGTCGGATCAAGAAAGAAAAATAGCCAACTTTCAGTTGGCTTAGGCAGATTGCCCAGAGGCAATCTGCCATTTCTCTTTTTTTTTCGCCAGCGTTTTTCTTTCTCTCATAGAGAAAGAAAAAGGCTGTGGAGAAAGAATTATTATTCCAAAAACGTATTACATCCTTGGTGCACTTCTTTGAGGAACAATGAGATAAAAATGCTGGAGGAAAAGGCAAGAATTATAAGGAAACACATTATTAAAATGATATATACTGCAGGCTCAGGTCATCCTGGTGGGTCATTATCAGCAACAGATATTCTTACAGCACTATATTTTAATGTAATGAGGCATGACCCAAAAAATCCGAAATGGGAGGACAGGGACAGGTTTATTTTAAGCAAAGGTCATGCTGCACCAGCATTGTATTCTGCTTTAGCAACTTCAGGTTATTTCCCTGTTGAGGAGCTTCTTACATTAAGGAAACTTGGCTCCAGATTGCAGGGTCATCCTGACATGAGAAAACTCCCGGGTGTTGAGGCATCAACAGGCTCTGAAGGACAGGGGCTCTCCATTGGCATTGGTATGGCATTGCATGCCAAATTAAACAGGAAACTGTACAGGGTTTATGTTATGATTGGTGACGGTGAAAATGACTGCGGTCAGATATGGGAGGCTGCCATGTCTGGTGCGCATTTCAAAACAGATAATCTTACTGTTATACTTGATAGAAACGGGCTTCAGCTTGACGGGCCAACAAGACAAATAATGGATATAGAGCCGCTGGTGAGTAAATGGAAATCGTTTGGATGGAAGGTCATTGAAATCAACGGACACAGCTTCAGGGAAATTTTAAATGCGTTTAATCGCGCAAAAAGCGTTAAGGGAAAACCAACCATTATTATTACGCACACAATCAAAGGCAAGGGTGTGTCATTCATGGAGGGGGCTGTTTCCTTCCATGGCAAATCACCAAATAAAGAAGAGTATGAGCAGGCAATGAAGGAACTGGGATAGATATGTGGAATAAAAAAACTCAGAGAGATGCTTTTGCAGAAGCATTGGTTGAAATTGGCAGCAGGAGGAAGGATGTTGTTGTATTAACCGCTGACCTTTCATCATCAGTGAAAACAAACAGGTTTGCTGAAAAATTTCCTGAGCATCATTTTAATGTTGGGATTTCCGAGCAGAATATGATGAGCATCGCAGCAGGTCTTGCAGCCTCCGGAAGCAGGGTTTTTGCATCCACATTTGCTGTTTTTGGAACCTCTAGGGTTTATGATCAAATACGTCAGTCAATAGCATGGCCGAAACTGAATGTGAACATTGTTGCAACCCATGCAGGTATTACTGTTGGCGGTGACGGTGCAAGTCATCAGATGCTTGAGGATGTAGCATTGATGTGCTCCCTGCCCAATATGACAGTGATTGTTCCCTGCGATGCCTTAGAAACAAAAAAGGCTGTGAAATTCGTGGTTGATTACAACGGACCAACATACATCAGGTTGGGCAGATCTGATGTTCCAACAATTACTCAGGAGAATGCCCTGTTTAGCATTGGGAAAGCAATGGTGATGAAAGATGGAAAAGACATAACACTGATCGGCACGGGTACTATGGTTTCAAGATGCCTTCTTGCTGCTGAGAAACTTGAAAAGGATAACATTGATGCAACTGTTATAAATATGTCAACAATAAAACCAGTTGATGAAAAAATGATAATAAAATATGCGAAGGAAACAGGCGCAGTAGTTACAGCTGAGGAGCACAACATCATAGGTGGTCTTGGAAGCATGGTCTCAACTGTTTTATCAGAAAATGTTCCTGTTCCAATGAAAAGGATAGGGATACCTGATGTTTTTGGTGAATCAGGAAAATCCGATGAGCTCATGGAAAAATACGGGCTGACGCCTGAGAACATTGCTGAGGCTGCGCATGAAGTAATGAAAAGAAGAGGGAAACAAAAGTAGTTAGTAGTCAGAAGTTAGGATTCAGGGGTTAGGCAGCAGGGTTTCCCTAGCCCTTAACTACTAATCCCTATCTACTAAATAAGGAGGGGGAAATGAAAGAATGTCTGAATTTGGAGGAAAACAAAAAAAGATGCACCTGCACATATGAACCATGCTCTAGGAAAGGAGTCTGTTGCGAATGCATAAGATATCATTGGAGTATGGGTGAACTTCCGGGGTGCGTGTTCCCGCCTGGGATTGAAAAAACATATGACAGGAGCATTGAAAGATTTGTAAATTTACACAGGTAACGTATAAAAAAATGCAAAGTGAAAAGTGTAAAATGCAAAATTTGTGTTTTTCATTTTGTC
>JASEEW010000147.1 GCA_030019485.1 Thermoplasmatales archaeon
CTTGATAAAGGAAGTCAGTCTTAAGGACGCAATTAACAGGAAGGTAGGAACATTCTCTAAAGGCATGACCCAATTACTTGGGATTGCTCAGGCAATGATTGGAAAACCTTCAATATACATTCTGGACGAACCAACAATTGGGCTGGATGCAAGATGGGTGAAGGTTATCAGGGATAAAATCAAGATGCTGAACAAGCAGGGCGTGACAGTACTGTTTTCTTCCCATGTTCTCTCAGAAGTCCAGAATCTGTGTGACAGGGTTGCAATAATAAACAGGGGCAGACTCATAGCTGAGGACACTATAACCAATCTGAGCCACTACCTCAACATCAAACCCCGCCTTGAGGTATACATCCCTGACCTGGGTGGAAAAGTGCCTGAAGGCGTACTCAGCATTGAAGGGGTGACAGGAGCGGAGGCAAAAGGGGAGCTGCTTTCTGTGACCTGCGTTTCTGATGCTAGGGCAAAAGTCCTTAAAGCAATAGAGGAAAAAGGCTTGGGGGTAAGGGAACCCTGGGCGGGTTTGGGAGCGCGGGATCCATTATCATTGCTGCGGCAGGTACTAGCAAATGGGGCAGCTACCTGGCATTTATAGGACTTATCATACTTCTCAGCATTCTCTACCTTAGTCTGTCGATTTGTTTTTCCGCCATATGCAAAAAACGTGTAGCTTCTCTTGGCATGGGAATTGTGATATTCTTCTGGTCCATCCTCATTCTTGTCCAGCTTCTGTGGATTATAATACCATTGATACTGGCATATTACTTTTTTGAAAAAAGAGATATCTGAAACAATGGAGGGGCTGAGGAGATTAACCCATGATTTCCTATCTAAAAATTATTCATTAAAAGCTATTTCCACAGTGGTTAAATTTTTCGCATTGCCACTGCGAACTTTTATGAGTTTTTTCGCAATGTTAAGTTCTATGCTTTTAGGTATGATTATAAAAACTCATTCCTTCTGTTGTATCATCCCCATAACCCTGTTTACATCAACCTCTGTGTCTTTGCACCCATCCCTTAGAAGGGGCACGCCCTGCACCCATATTTTTGTTGAACCGAGTTTTTCTGCTGCCTCACACAGCTCAAACCTGCATCCAACACCAGCAGCAGCCTTAAAACCATTGTTTTTAACAATTTTTATAACCATGCTTCCGCCTGGGACAACGTAAACCCTGTATCCAAGTTTTTCTGCTTCTTTTTTAATAGGATAAATCTGGCAGTTACCGCATTCCGCGCAAACCCATCCAGCATCAGTCATTTTGCCTTTGCATTTTTCAGCATTCCTTAGGCACTGAGGAAGAAACAGCGCCCTTTCATTGTATTTTGTTTTCCTGAAACCTTCCCTGTTCAGGTTATTTTTCAATTCTATAAAAACATCGTCAGCGAAAGTTGTATCTTTACCAACAAGTGTTAGAGCTGATTTGACACCAGCCCTTGTGGATAAATCAACACCAAGTTCAAGCAGTCTTTTAATCAGATGACCATCTATCCTTGATGAAACCATTCCTGCTATTTCAAGCCCTGACTCAACAGCCTTTTTTGGTATTTTTGCTCCAGCCTTCACGACATCCTTGACAATAGACATTATTCTTCCTCTTCTTTTATGCCCCCTTTCCTCGCATGTTCTATTATCTTCTTGGTTTCTATGTCTTCCTTTTCTAATTCCTTTTTCTCCAGTTTTTCCATCTCAGACACCTTTGGAATCTCCCCAAGAATATCCTCTGCTTTTCCAACCCTTTTCTCTAATTCCTCATACTTCATTGGTGTTGTCTCAGGTATTTTCCTGCTCACACCAATGTAATCTGACACGCCTTCAAGAAGTTTTGAGAGCTCAAATGGGAATATGATTTTTGTTGACTGCCCGTTGCCAACACTCTTCAATGTGTCAAGCGATAATACTGTTAAAGCCTTCTGGTCAAGTGGTGCTGCACCAAGTGATAGGATTCTGAGTTTTTGCGCCTCACCCTGAGCCTCAAGTATTCTCGCAAAACGCTCACCCTGGGATTCAAGAATCTTTGACTGACGCACACCCTCTGCCTGCAGAATCCTCGCTCTTTTATTACCCTCTGCTGTTAGAATTGCTGATCTTTTTTCGCCATCAGCCCTCAGGATTGCTGCCCTTCTCTCCCTCTCAGCACTTGTTTGTTCCTCCATGGCTGCTTTAACCCTTGCAACAGGGTCAACCTCTTTTATCTCCACTGCTTCTACTTTAACGCCCCATGGGTCTGTCGCCTTGTCAAGGATATCTCTCAGTTTTGCGTTTATCACAGCTCTGTTGAACAGGATTTCATCAAGGTTCATTTCACCAATAACAGACCTAAGTGTTGTCTGGGCAAGGAAAATTGTTGCTGTGTTGTAGTTTTGAACCTCAAAACATGCTTTTACAGGGTCAACAACCCTTATGTATATTACTGCATCAACTGCTGTTGGTGAGTTGTCCTTTGTGATTACATCCTGCCTTGGAACATCGAGTGTCTGTGTTCTTAAATCAACCCATATAAGACGTGCTGCGAGTGGTGCGACAAAGTTTACACCAGAGGTTAATGTCCTCTTGTATTTACCTAAAAATGTGTAAACAGCAGCCTGATAGGGCTCAACCTTTTTTATGATTGTCAGCAGTATAGCCATTATTACTATAATAATGAATATTGCCAGTACGATAGACCATACCTCCATTTATTTCACCTCCTCAACAAACACATGAACGCCTTTGCTGTCAGTAACCTTCACCCTTTTGCCTTTTTCTATTTCCTTATTTCCTGTGGCGCTCCACATCTGATGCTCTATCTCCACCTTTCCATTCAAACTGTCCGGTATTATTTTTTCCATAACAACACCCTCCTTCCCAATCAACGAAGCACCTGCTGTAGCCATGGGTTTCCCTGGCGGTGCAATGCTCCTGTAAAAAAGAATCACGCCTATTGTTACAGGTATTGTGATAGCAACAGCAACTATTGGTGCATAAATTGTTATGAGGAAATCCGGGAATATCATCTCAATGATTCCAAGCACTATGAGTATTGTCCCTGGTATTGCAACAAAAAATGTTCCAGGCGTAACCGCCTCCCAGACGAGGAGGACAATGCCTATGATAACAAACATTAGACCAATTAACCAAGGATCCATTCTTCTCCCCTGTTTCCTGTATGTGTTTTTTAGTATTTTTAGTTTCCTATCACAATATATTTCTTTTAATAGAGTGTTATGGCAATTATGATTGCTGGTGTTGATGAAGCAGGTAGGGGTCCTGTAATAGGTCCAATGGTTTTTGCAGGAGTTGCTGTAGAAAATGATGAACTGCTTAAAAAACTTGGTGTTAAAGACTCAAAACGTCATTCGCCAGCAAGAAGGGAAAAACTCGCAGAGGAGATCAAAAAAATAGCAGAATATGAAATACTGATAGTTACTGCTGAGGAGATCGATGAGAAAAGAAAAATTATGACCATTAATGATGTTGAGGTGGATGGATTTGCAGAGATTATTAAAAGATTAAAACCGAATGTGGTTTATGTTGATTCTGCTGATGTTGATGAAGAAAGATTCAAAAATGACATACTCAGAAAACTTGATTTTGAGGTTGAAATCGTATCAAAGCATAAGGCTGATGATATTTACCCTGTTGTTTCAGCCGCATCAATTATTGCAAAAACAACAAGGGATTATGAGATAGAAAAAATCAAGGAAGAAATCGGTGCTGATTTCGGGAGCGGCTACCCATCAGATGTCAGAACGAGAACATTTATTGAAGGATGGGTGAAGGAAAAAGGAACACTGCCACCATATACAAGAAAATCATGGAAGACTGTGAGAAGGATGAGGAATGAAAAACTATTCTAAAAATGAAAAGAGAAGGGGTTTTATGCCCTCACCCGGCTTACAACCGCTCTATGCTAGGCTGAAGTTGCCCCTGCAGGAGACAGGATACCCCTGCCGATTCAGAGGAGGGAAACTCCTCCTCTTCTCACAAAATACTTTTGTGACCGAGGGGAACTTTATTTCCCCGTAATCCAGCCGCCATGGTCACCGTTTCCAGCCCCATGCTGTAGACAGGTCTTCGAGATATATCTCAATAATCCACCACCTGTGCAATCTCCAATGCTACCAAAATATGCGAAACATTTATAAAAGCGTACATTTTATCCATTTAAGTGAACAAAATGGTTACTAAAGTGGAGATAAGAGAG
>JASEEW010000148.1 GCA_030019485.1 Thermoplasmatales archaeon
TGAAAGGAATATTGTATTCCAAGTATAAATACAAAACGGGTAAACCTGGAAGGCCACCGAATAATCCTGTAGGAATGATCCTATGTATTGTCTTAAATGCTTGCAAAGGATTACCCAACCAGGGACATAGAAGCATTCCTTAAGAGGGATAAATTTTGGAGAAGACTGCTTGGATTCAAAAGGAAAGAACCAGACCATACCTCTTTCTCAGATTTCCTGAATAGAATAGGTATTGAAACCTTTGCAGAGGTTTTCAAAATACTACTACAACAACTTGTGGATATGGGTGTGTTGCAATCAGATGTTGTTGCTGTGGATTCTACCATAGTTCTTGCAACAAGAAATGACCATGATGCTAGATGGACAAAAAATTAGAGATAAGGGAGTATTTTTGGGTACAAAACCCATCCTTATCGCTTGTGTGGAGAGTGAGATACCACTCACCCTTGTTGTAACACCTGCTAACCAGTCTGACTGTACACAGTTTAACACTCTCTACAGGAGTCTTCCATATACCCCCAGGTCTGTGCTTGGTGATGCAGCCTATGACACCGCCAATGGTTAGGAACACAGTCACATCTGGAGGATTTGGAAGAACCTATATAAAAAATGAATCTTAGAGGAAACAAAAAAAGAATTAAACCGCGTTACAGTAAAGAATGGTATAAAATGTATAATAAAAGAACCAGTATTGAAAGACTGAATTCAAGGTTGAAAAATTTTCTACACCTGAGAAGAATATGAAGGTGAGAGGAATAAAAGCTGTGACTTGTTATGCATATTCTAGGTTGTATAGCAATAACTGCTCTTTGCCATTATTGGGGAAGTTTCTTGGTAAATCTTATTAGAGGAATTAAATCTCTGCTTAGATAAAACAGTAGTATCTAAAGAAGAAGGCTTATTACATCTAAAGAGGATGATTTTAGATTGTGGTAGGTTTAGCTCTAAAGTAGAATCACTTAAAATTTTTCCTAAAAAAAATGTTTCTTGTTGTGGAATGGGGATGTAGTTCCTAATGCCGATACTCTAAACAATTTATCCTAAGTTCTGTATGGTTGTTTTATGCCTTTTTCCAACAGGCACGTTTTAGGCACTACAAAGTTTTAAATTCTCCTACGTCGTTTCTCTTTTTGCAGGGAGGAATTTTTATCACCTCCTTTCAAATCAAAAAAACAATATTCTTTTTTTTCCTCCCTGCAGTTTACAGATTAAAGCTCTGCCATCTCCTTTTTCACTTCATCAATCTTTGTTTTATTCCCCATCTCTTCATAGACTTTTATAGCATTACTAAAATGCTCAACTGCTTTTTTATTTTCATTCCTCATTTTGTACATTTTACCATACTCAAAATGAAGCTGGGAAATATCCTCAGGGCTTTTTACTTCCTCCGAGATTCTTATTCCTTTCTCAAAATGTTTTGATGCTTTATCCAGCTCCCCTTTTACTGTGCAGATCAGCGCATAATTTAGATGACACTGGGCAGTCATCCTTTTTTCACCAAGTTTCTTAAACATTATTTCTGCTTCATCAGTGTAATCCTTTGCTTTTTCTATGTTCTCTTTCTTTGCGTAATGCTCAGCAGCATTGCCCAGCCCATATGCCAGACTTCTCATGTCCCCTACCTCCTTGCTTATTTTTATGCATTTCTCAAACCATTGGATTGCATTATCAGTTTCACCTTTGTCCCCATAGGTCCATCCTATATTGTTGTACGCCCTCGCGATTTCATATTTGTTGCCCATGCCTTCTGATATGCTTAAACTTTTCATTTTTAAATCCATGCTTTTTTTATACTCCCCTTTCAAATCGTTCACAAGTCCAATATCCATATATGTTTTAGCAACCAAGGATAAATCTTTAACCTTCTCAGAAATCTCAAGGCATTTTTTATATGAGTTCATTGCATTATCCAGATCACCTTTCCTCCAGTAAACCCTCCCTACATAGTAAAGGGTGTATGCCATCCCTTGAACATCATTTATTCTCTCTGAGATTTTCAAAGCCTTCTCAAGGTTTTTTATTGCAAGATCATATTTTGCCTTTGCTGTGTAGATTTCCCCTATGTTTCTGTAGGATTCCTCTACCTGTCGCTCATTCCCTGTTTCAGCACCAAGTTTTATGCATTCCCTCACGCAGTCCAGCGCATTGTCCCATTTTCCAGTAAGAAAATACAGGCGTCCAATTTTGTTTGTCATCTCCATCCTCATGTTTTTATTTATTAAAGAATCCTCAAGTTTGTTTAATGATTCCAATGCTGTTTTGTAGTAGGTTATTGCATCCTCCGCTGACCAGGCGTTTTCAGCATTCCTGCCAGCCGTTACTGCGTAATTCACAGCCTTCTCATAGTCCAATGCATTGTAGAAATGCTTTGCGAGTCTTCCTGCAAACATCTTGATGTTTTTTTTATGTAATTTTTCTATTGTCTCTCCAGCCTTTCTGTGAAGTATCTTAGTCCTTCTGCCGCTCAGCTCCCTGTGTATGATTTCCTGTGTTTTTCCATGATCAAACCTGTAAATATCCTCCTTCTGAGATATCTCCTTTATCATCCTTTCCCTCAGCAGTCTGTCCACATGCTCTATAAGCTCCTCCTCCTTTGTATCAAGCATGCACATTAATGTGTCAAAATCAAATTCCATGCCTAAAACAGATGCGTACTGCAATATTTTCTGCTCTGCTTCGTTGAGTTTGTTGAACCTGTATAATATAACGTCCTTCACGCTTTTAGGTATGTCCATTTCATCAACATTCTTGACCCGCCATTTCCCATTAGTTGGATGGATGATGCCTTTGTCTCTCAACGAGTAAAGCACTTCCTCAACAAACAGCGGGTTTCCCCCTGTTTCCCTGTAAAGTCGTTCAATAAATTCTTTTGGATAATCTATGTTTGGGAACATGTTCAGCAGCATTTGGGACACATTGCTTTCATTCAGTTTATCCAGTGGCATGGCAATGTGCAGTTTTTCAGAACCCATCCTTTGCAGCATTTCTACCAATGGATGGATTTTGTATCCTTCCAATGTGTAGATTTCCTCCGGCGTGTACGCCCCTATCAGCATTACAGGTAGGTTTTGTATGTTTCTGCTTATGTAGTAAAGTACATTCAGCGAGCCTTCATCTGCCCAATGGATATCATCTAAAAATAATACCAGGGGATTATCCTCCACCATTTTTTGTATTGTCTGTAGCACCATCTCAAACATTTTTATTTTTTCCATCTGCATGACATTTGCATCCATTATTTCTTCTGTCTGATATTCTTTTGTCATGAGGGTTTTTATTATGCTCTTGATGCCGCTAATCTTTGAGACATCCCCATCCCATTTCCTCAGAATGTTGGAGTAATCCTCCTCAATTATGTTCACAACACTCCTCAGGTCATTTCTTATCATTCTTGTATCCCTGCTTACCACGGCTGCAAGAAAAATGTTTTCGGCATGCTCAATCAATATTTTCTTATCCCCATAATCAATCCTCCCGAGTCTGCTGACCTCCCCTTTATCCCCAAATGAGTCTTTGACAAAATCCTGAACAGCACTCAGCATTCCTCCCAGGATATCTTTATCCATTTTCCCTTCAATCCTGGATATATGGGCCATAAGCATGCCTGAGTTTCCTACAACAAACACCTCCTCAATACGTATGGGATGCTCTTCCTTTTTTGGTGTTATTTTCTCATGCTCAATCTCTGAGAATGCCTGGATGAATGGTAAATATGGGTCAGATATCCGTGAGACACAGTCTGAAGTAAGGAACAGCACATTTTTTTGGAGAAAACGTTTTCTGAACTCGTTAACAATGGTAGTTTTTCCTATCCCTGTGTCCCCTGTGATGATTACTGTTTTCCCTTTCCCTTTTAAAGCCTCGTTGAAATAATGTTTTAGCTCCTCTAGCTCCTTTTCCCTTCCAACAAACCTTTGGGATACTATTTCTTCAGCCATTCCTTTCCACCTCATAATATATGCCTTTTTGTATAAATAATGTTTGGTTGAGTATGCATAGAAATCATTGTAAACAACATTTATCTACCTGAAAAACAATGCTGAGAAGTGCAGGAGTGAAATAGGGATACCTGTTCATGGTACGCCAGAGCCAGGGGGAGAAGTTAAATTCAGGGATGTGCCCGCCATGGAGGTAGCAGCGATTAAGCATGCAGGACCTGCAAAGGATTATTCCAA
>JASEEW010000149.1 GCA_030019485.1 Thermoplasmatales archaeon
CACTGCACCAATCTTTCTATAAATGTCTGCTGCTTTTCTTAGGTATTCTTTTGCTCTTTCATTATCTCCTTTTTCTCTGTACATAATTCCAAACTCAAGATATGTTTCTGCAAGGTCATAGGGTATATCAAGCTCCTCCAGTATTTTCGCTGACAGGTCAAAATATATCTTTGATTTCTCCCAGTCTTTTTTCATTCTGTATATTATGCCGTAATGCTGATATGTTTTTGATATCATGTATTTCTCGTCAAGTTTTTTAAAAATTTCTAATGCCTTATCAGAGCATTCTATTGCTTTCTTAAAATCATGTTTTTTTGCATACATCTCACCCGCGTTTGACAGTCCGTATGCCTCCCCCCTGATGTCCCCAATCTTTTTTGATATTTCCGCGCACTTCCCAAAACATTCAAGTGCCTTGTCCCATTCCCCCAGCTCATAATGAATTGCACCAAGGCTGTTGTAAGCCTTTGTCAGCTCAAATGAGTTACCCATTTTTTCCAGCATGCGCAGGCTTTTGTTTATGTATTTTGCTGCTATGTCAAACTTTCCTTTTTTTCCGTACACACTTCCAAGACTTATGTATGCTGATGCCGCTATGGGAATCAGTCCTATTCTCCCAGCGTATTCCACTGTTTTGCTGTAGTGCTCTATTGCCTCATCATACTCGCCTTTCCTCCAGTGAATCCATCCCAGACCCTTGTGTGATTCTGCTATGCCATAGTTGTCTTTTATTCTTTCTGTTATCTGAAGGCTTCTCTCATAATTTTCTAATGCATCATCCCATTCACTCCGGTTTTCATTTATCTGACCGATATTCCTGAATGATTCCGCAGTCTGCTTTTCATCACCCGTTTCCTTGGACAGCTTTATTGAACTTTTTGCGCATTCCAATGCACTGTTCCATTCACCAAGCACAAAATATGCCTCTCCAAGTTTATTTAACAATGACACCTTTTTGTTTTCCATATTTTCCTCTAATTTCTCTATTCCGTCCAGCGCCAGCTTATAATATCTTTTCGCCTCATCAAAGGAAAACATTTTTCTGGCTCTATCCCCTGCTTTTGTAGCATAGAGTATTGTTTTATCAGGGACCCCTCCCTTTGAAAAATGGTACGCCAGCATGGCAGAATTTTCCTCAGCATTTTTTGGATACAGTGCCTCTAAAGCAAAACCTGCTTTTTTGTGTAATACTGTTTTCTTGAAGTTTGGCAGTTCCCTGTATAAAACCTCCTGGGTCATAGGATGGGTAAAGTGGAGCGTTTCATTTTCCTTAAATATGCCCACCTCAATAACTTCTTCCAGCAGATTCGCTAACTCCTCCTCATTTTTGTTCATTGTTTTTTGCAAAACACTGAAATCAAAATCCTTTCCTATTGTCGCAGCATACTTTAATACCTCCTTGCATTCCTCGTCAAGGTGGCCGAGGTGCCTGAAAACGACATCCTTAATTGTTTTAGGTGTTTCTATCTCAGCAACATCCTTTGCATACCATTTTTTTCCCTCTTTATAAATTACGCCCTCCTCTATCAGGGTTTTGAGAAGTTCCTCAATAAAAAACGGGTTCCCTCCTGTCTCCATCCCTATTTTGGATATAAACTCATCCGGGAATGCATTTTTACCAAGCAAAGAATAAATAAAATCTGGAACATTTTCAACGTGAAATCTGTCCAGTTCCATGTCTACAAACAGTTTCTCAGCCTTCATCATTTCAATGATTTTTATCAGGGGGTGCTCCTTAACCAGTTCCTCCCGCCTGTATGCCCCGCATATCATTATCTTTGCATTTCTGGTATTCCTTGACAGATAATGAAGCAGCTGAAGTGAGGACATGTCTACCCAGTGTAGATTATCCAAAAACAGTAGAAGGGGCTGCTCCTCAGATATTTTTAACACGCTCTGCAAACCCCCCTCAAAAAGTTTTATTTTTTCACTCTCCATCTCACTGCTGTCAAGCTTTCGCTCCACCGAATATTTTTTTGCTGGAAGGGTTTCTATAACATTTTTTATGCTGGTTAACTTGGAAATATCCCCTTTCCATTTTTCAACAACGTCTGCATAATCCTTTTCAATAATGCCGACCATGTTTTTCATGTCGTTCCTTATTTCATCGCTTTCCTGCCCGGAAATAACTGCAGCCATGAAAACTGTTCTACCCTGCTCTATCAATATTTTTCTGTCACCATAGTCCAGCCTGGCAAGCCCGCTTACAGAGGCTTTATCCGCAAAACTGTCTTTCACAAAGTCCTGCACCGCAGTGAGCATGCCGCCAACAATGTCGCTGTCAATACCCCTCTCTGTTTTTGACTCATGGGCCATCACCATACCTGCCCTGTTTATGAGAAACACCTCCTCAACAGTAGCAAACTCCTCCTTCATGGGTATGATTGGTTCTGCAGCATCCTGAAACGCATTTATAAATGCCATGTACGGCTTTGAGCCCTGTGGAACACATTCTGCACTCAGACATCTAACGTTTTTTGAAAGAGCATAATTTTGCAACTCATTAATCAGTCTGGTCTTTCCTATGCCAGCCTCACCATTGATAAAAACTGTTTTACCATTCCCTTTAATCATGTCATCTAAATATGATTTCAGCTCTGCTATCTCTTGATTCCTATCAATGAACATTGGAGGGGGATTTTGATTATTCTGCATCGGTGTTATGTATGTATTATCATGTAAATAAGAGTTATGTTCAGGCAATATTAAATATTTGGAACACTATTTACTCATGAGATAAGCGAATGAGTTATTTCGGAATTTACAAAGTAAATTCCTCATATCTGCTCACATACGTTCGCAGAATATGAGGAATTGCCAAAGGCAATTCCGAAGTATATAGTACCGGGGGCAGACAAAAATGGAAGAATATGAAGCATTGTACAATAAAGGATTAGAAATGCTTAAACTAAAAAAATATGATGATGCAATACTTTATTTCAATAAAGCCCTTGAGCTCAATAAGAGGTACAAAGAGGCATATGAAAAAAAAGGGGATGCCCTTCTCACACTTGGCAGAACAGATGAGGCGTTAAACTGCTTCACCGTTGCAACAAACCTTGACCCTGACTATGTTGAGGCATGGGAGAAAAAAGAGGCTGCCCACCTGCTGAGAGGAGACTATGATGATGCAATAAAATGCCTGGACAACATAACAAGAATCAAGCCAGATGATGAAAGGGCATGGCTGGATAAAGGCTCGCTGATGCTGAACCTTCACAGGTTCAGGTCTGCTGTTGAATGTTTTGACAAGGCAATAGGCATCAACCCAAACTCGGAAGGGGTGGTGAAAAAGGAGGAGGCGCTAAAACACATCGGCGGTGTCACAAAAAGGGAGGTAACCCGGCTGATTAAAAAAATATGCATCCTTGGCGATGGGGCAGTGGGAAAAACAAGCCTCATACGGAGATATGTCCATGATGTGTTTGATGATAAATACCTGTCCACAATTGGTGCAAAAATCACAAAAAAGGTTATCACCCTCAAATATCATGGGGCAAAACCAGATGTTGTGTTAACATTTATGATATGGGACATCGCAGGACAGAAGGATTATAACAATGTCCATCCAACCTATTACCAGGGTGCTGAGGGGGCGCTTGTTGTATGCGATATAACAAGAAAAGAAACATTAGAGAGTATGTCCCAATGGGTTGAATCCCTTTATGCTGTAGCAAACAAGGTGCCAATAGTGTTTCTTGCGAATAAAAGCGACCTGAAAATGCAGGCAGCATTCAATGAAAACGATATGAAAAATACTGCAGCGAGGTTCAAAATCCCATCCTTTTTCACATCTGCAAAAACAGGGCAGAACGTTGAGGAGGCTTTTTCAACAATTGGAAGGGAGCTGCTGAAAGGGGAAGAATGAAAGCAAACTTACCAGTACTCACCCAAGTGTACATTAGAGAGCAGAAAACAAGAAGACATTCACTGACCACTTTTCAGCTTTATCATATTTCTTTTCTCCTAATGAACATAAAATCCTTATAACCCAACCTATTCCAAACCTTATTCCCCAGCTCATTCTTACAATAGACTCTAACCTCTGCTGATTTCATTCCTTTTCCTTTAAACCCGAGTTTACGACTTATTGAATTTTTCCGTCGTTATCCTTGTATTACCCATCTAAAAAAATTAGGTACTTA
>JASEEW010000150.1 GCA_030019485.1 Thermoplasmatales archaeon
TATCAGCAAAAACATTTAGATGTCCTAAGTGCAGGCAGACATTCACAGCAGAGGAAAAAATGCGCCCATACAAAGTCAGATGCCCGCACTGCGGCACAGAGGGTATGATAAAATAATTTATCCCCGCAGTGTCCCAAGAATGTTTTCCATCAATTTTTCTATTCCCTTACCAGTCAGCGCGGAGATTTTTAACCTGCCTGAATCTGTAGACAAAATATCACATTTGTTCTCAACCCCAATTACAGGGATGTTAAATGTTTCTTTAATAGCGTTTAACAATCTCAGCTGCGCATCTAAGGGATAACCGCAGTGTGTGGTTGGGTCAATTATGAAAACAATCACATTTCCAAGATGTTTTAATGCAGTTATTGCCTGTTTTTCAATATTACTCCTTTTTGAGAATTCCCTGTCAAGCAGACCTGGCGTGTCAATCACCTGATACTTTTTGTATCCTGCTTGGAAATGCCCGACAGATATGCCCTTTGTTGTGAAAGGATAAGCGGCAATTTTTGGTTTGCCAGATGAAATCTTTCTGACTAAAAGGGATTTACCCACATTTGGGTAGCCTGCAACAACAACTGTTGGGATGTTTTCGATAAATGGTATGTTTTGCAGTTTTTCCCTTGCATTGCTCAGAAACAGCAGCTCGTCTGATACCTGTTTGACAACTGATGAAATCCTGCCGTAAACCTCCTTTTTTTTGTTCTCAATAAATTTTTCGTTTCTTGAACCTTTTATTTGTTTTATCCCTTTGTCTCCAATTTTTTTTACTGTTTTCCTGCACCAGTCAAGACCCCCGAGAGCGTTTTTTATTTTGTCAACACCTATGAGCAAATCCGACAATTCAAAATAAAACCTGGGTACAGCATCAAAGTTTGGAAAGGAAGAAACATACCCCCTCATGGTTGTGTCGATTGTGTCTGCCACGCTGCTTATTCTCGCAGCAGCAGTTTTCCTTAATCTAAACACCCGTATTTTATCCTCGACGTTAACCTTTGATGCTTTTCTGAAAGACGTGTCTATTATTTCTTCGCCCGTCATTACTGTTGGGATTTTAGACATCCAAGATATGACACTTCGTTCTGCATACTTAATGTTTATCTTTGTTTATCACAAACCTTTATACCTCTGTAAATAAATAATGGATTGGTATGGAAAATCTTGGGGTAGTGAAGCAGCTGGCTATGATGGGCGGCTTGAGAAATTTTGTTCCACTTTCATCTGGTGAACTTGCAAAAATGCTTAACATAAGCCAGCAGTCAGCATCAAAAAAAATCCTAGGGTTGATTGATGATGGAATAATAGAGAGGCAGTTCGGTGCTAAAAAACCTTTGATTAAAATAACAAAAAAAGGGCTTGGGTTGCTGCAAAAGGAATATGCAGACTACAGGCGGATGTTTGAGGCATTGAAAAAACTATCCGTGAAAGGGGTTGTAATAAGCGGCATGGATGAAGGCAGATACTACCTGACATTGAAAGGATACAAAGAGCAGTTGAAAAGAAAACTGCGCTTCAGCCCGTATGAGGGAACATTAAATCTTAAGATACTTCCCAGCGAGTTCAGCAAACTGAATGTTTTAAAAGAATCTCCAGGAATAAACATTGACGGCTTTCAGGATGGGGGGAGAACATTCGGCCCAGGCAAATGCTTTTTTGCAAAAATAAAAAATGTGGACTGCGCGGTGATAATACCAAACAGGTCGCATTACTCTGATGTTGTTGAGGTAATATCCAAGGATTATCTCAGGGAGAAACTTTCACTCAGGAATGGGGATGAGGTTGAGGTGGAGATAAGGCTGTGATTCACTAAAAAAACGATTGAGTTTATTAAAAATATATTTGGGAAGTTTACTGTCTCCCCAGGTGTCTCACAGATTGAGCGCTTAGTGGATTTCTGCAATAAAATATATTTAGTCGGTACTTATAAACACATGCGAAAATATAATTATACATAGGATAATTACTCCTACAGAATTAGGTGAAATAATGCAAGTCTACATTTTAGGGGACCTTTGCTGTTTTACCGTCCCAGCCATATTAGCAATATTAGTCATCTTGATTATACTTATGATGGCCAAAAAGTACAAAAGATTTAGGATTATTCTAGTTGTCTCAATAATCCTATGTAGTGTTATATTTTCATTGACTATGTATTCTAGCTATAAAAGATATGTTGAATGTGTGCCATATGATGGTTGGTATGAATTCCAAGTATATATTGAAGATATTGATAAAAATGAATCGACGGTAAAAATCGATCTACCTCTTCCACATGATAGTAGGATATATTCAAAACTCAAATTTTATACATCTTATCAAGAAATGGTCGACTGGGAGTTTAACTATCATGAAGACCAATACCATTTTGATTTTCAGTCGCAGTATTTATCATATTCAATTAATGATTCAGTTTACGGGAAAGTGTTGCATATAGAAACAAATAATTCACTTTTTATTTATTCCATATACAATGATTTTGGCAACACTGTTAATCCAGATTTGAGGCTGTCAACACAGGACAAAAATACTACATATGCTAGATTATCTAACGAAGAACCCGTTAATGCCTCTTTAATAATGTTTTATGTTCATACATGGCCAGTTGGTTTTGGCCTAAGTTTTCATCAAAAATATCAATACCTATCCATCTCAAAAGAACCTTTTAATCTTCCTAATGAGTTTCCAGATACAAGCGAATATAATAAAGAGAATATCTTTATGAAAGATGGAGCAAAATTATCTTTAGGATGGAACCAATTAATGGTTACATCTGATGCGTACATAGTAAGGGATTAAAGAACTTATTGAACTTTCCACAAAACTTAATAAATACCTCATCCTATCTGCTTTTATGCAGCGCACAGGCACAGCAACACTCCCATTGCATTATGGTAGTGTGCCGAGATGGCTTTTTGGCAGGATGGTGAAGCTCGCGGAAGGCATTACCAGAATCATGGTTGATGAATACGGTGCTGAGGAGTTTTTGAAAAGGCTCTCTGATCCTTTCTGGTTCCAGTCGTTCTCATGTGTTCTTGGTTTTGACTGGCATTCATCTGGGACAACAACTGTGACGTGCGGCGCGCTGAAGCAGGTGTTAAACAAAGCAAACTTAGGAATATTCGTAGCAGGAGGAAAAGGACAAGCATCGAGACGAGCTCCTGATGAAATCAGACAAATAAGTGAGGATTTTTCTCTTTCAACTAAAAAAACAAATGAGTTTGTAAGAGCTTCTAAATTAGCAGCTAAGGTAGATAACACGGCAATACAAGACAATTACCAGCTGTATCATCATATTTTTGTTCTGAGTGAAAAAGGAAAGTGGGTAGTCGTACAACAAGGCCTTAATCCAGAAAATAAGTACGCTAGAAGATATCACTGGCTTTCAGACAATGTACGCTCCTTTGTCCTGGAGCCACATGCGGCAATATGTTATCAAGCCAAAACAAAGAACACGCTAGACATGACGTCTAAGAAAAGCAAGGAGGCACAAAAAACTTCTCTCGATTTAGTTAAAGACGGTCCAGACAGGTTAAAAATGTATTTTCTACCTAGCCGACAGGCAAGGCTAGACTTATGGCTAGACTCGGAAGCTAAAAGAAAAAGAATTCTTGAGCTTAGAATGCCTCAGAACATAAACTGGAAAGCTGTGGAGCTAGCTTATGAGTTACAGCCAAAGAACTATGAAAATTTGCTAGAGGTTAAGGGCATAGGACCTGCTACAGTTCGCGCTCTTGCTTTAATCTCTGAACTTATTTATGGTTCTGAGGTTTCGTGGCAAGATCCTGCCAAGTTTTCTTTCGCGCATGGTGGTAAAGACTCAGTACCCTTTAAAATTAATAAAAAACATTATGATACGTCAATTCAGACATTACAAGAAGTTCTATCGGCCGCCAAATTAGACAATAAAGAAAAACTGCGAGCTTTAAAGAGGTTAAGTAATATTTCATACCTGACTTCGCCACATGAGTAAAGATTAAAGAAGCTCATATCCTCATTTTGTTTGGTGATACAAAATGAGAGAAAA